>NZ_BEHC01000072.1:0-73424 GCF_003112495.1 Enterococcus sp. H57 | reverse complement strand
CCATAAACAATCAACCAGTAGAATGTGTGGCAACAAACCTGTTATCGCATATCTTGGAGTGTGACTATTTATGAGTGATAGTGAAGATATGCGACAACATCACTATTTTATCGAATGATTTTTATAGTTTTCAATATAATTATGTACTTCCCCTCAAAAATGAGGGGCTATTTTTATAACGTCAAATAGAACAGATGGTCGAGGAACGGAAAAAATAATTAAATAATTTCGCTAATTTCTTCTAAGTGCTTTACTGTAATTTCAAGAAGTGGTATATTTTAGTTAATAAAAGAATCCGGAAGATTACTTCCATGTCTCGCTGCACCAATTATAGCGGGACTTTTTTTTGTAGAGGTGACCAAAATGTCAGATAAACCGTTTAAGACACTAGAAGAACAAATTGAAATTTTAAAACAAAGAAATTTAAAATTTAAAGACAGTGAAAATGCTAAATATGTACTAATGAATAACTCTTATTATGGATTAATAAATCGCTATAAAGAATTATTCTCGATTTCTACTCAAAATGCTGAAGGCGATTTTGAAGATGATTTTCAAGGAAATTACTTTGAGGATTTGTTAAGTATATATGATTTTGACAAAAACTTATCTTCGTTGCTCTACAAATATTTTTCTATGATTGAGACTACATTAAAAACATCTTGTTCTTACTATATCTCTTTATACATTGGTGAAATGCAAACTAATTACTTAAATAAAAACAATTATTCGTGGGGATATATTGTAGAACACGGTAAGATGAAAGGTCGACCTTCAAGAGAAGTCACTATTGATCATTTAGAAAAATGCATCAAAAAAAGTGGAGATCCTTCAATTGAGTATTATAAAAAAGAACATAATAATGTACCACCTTGGATTTCCATCCCTGCACTTTCTTTAGGAACAATCTATGAGTTGTATCGTATTTGCCCAAAAGAAGCTAAAAGTGATATTTCTTCTGTTTTTATGAAACCAAAAATCCAAGATATTAGTGCTCAAAAAAATTTATTTATAAAATCCTTGAAATTTATTCACATTTACCGAAATAGAGTAGCGCATGGACAAAGAATTGTAAATCACTGTGTGGAAGAAAAAAATGTTTTACCTAAATATGAATTTAAATTATTCTCTAAAAACAAGAAAACTCATATGCTAGTCAAAGATGGTCGTTCAGATTCAATAATTGGGCTTTTTTTATCAGTTACCTTGTTATTATCTTCGAGAAGTTTAGTGCAAAGTCAATTTATAGATGAACTAGAATCTATTTTTGTTACCTTAAAAAAAAGAAATTATAAAGCTTATGATTTAATGTGTAGAAAGTATATGATTCCAAAGAATATTTGTTCTCTCTTGAGAAATGTATAGCATATGTACTGCCCCTCATCGAGGGGCTATTTTTTTATCGTTGCGGAATATTTAAATACCAACGTTTGTCATGGAAATCTTGCGCACCGCCTTTAGTGTTCCCTTCTGGATCATTCGTTGCACGCATCATGACATAGACTTTCTTATTAGGAAAATTACGCATATTGAAAGATACATGATAACCAACATTTCCAGAAGTATTATAAGCTTGATTTACATCTGATCTATAAATTCCATCAGCTCTTACTCGAGCTAATTCTTTTCCAGTATTGTAATCCATAATGAAAATATACTCGTATTTATAGTTAGCAATGTGCCATCCAGCCACATGCAAGTTTGCATTTTCGATTTCTCCAAACTGATCAATGTGGGCGTAATTCGTTCCATCTGTCAGTGTAGGATTTGCTGCACCTGCTCTAGTTGGATCAATGACTGGTTTATCATCTGAAGTTGTCGGATTTTCATCGGTAAATCCATGAGCTAAATCATATGCTAATTTTTCTTTACTTACGCCCATTTCAGAAAGATAACCGTAAGGATCTGTATGATCGCCCCAAATATTTTGTGTTACCCATAAATGCGATTTGATTCCTGGTTGGTTATAAGGCGTGTCCAATGTTAATGGAATACCATATTTTATTGCTGAATCTCTAGCCAATTCAACGTATGCCTTGTAGTTTTTCTCAAACGTTGCTTTATCATGTGTGTGTTGTAACTCAATCTGCACAGGACTGTTGGCATTAGCATACGAACCAGCACCGTACTGTACATAACCAGGTTGACCGACTTGATAAACAATTCCGCCGTCTCCCACAATGTAAGCAGTGTAAGCACTAGTCCATGAACGTTGCATATACTGCGCTTCATTTCGTCCTGTTGCTGTTTCGTTAGCTGTTTCATGCAGTAAAATATACTGATTATTCGCTACTTGAGAGCTACCTTCATTTACACCTAAATTAAATTCATTGTTAATCGTATAGGCAAATCCATTAATTGGCAATAAAAAAAGAGCCGTTAATAGGCTCATCGCAGTAATAGTAATTTTCTTTTTCATTTGTTTCCTCCTATTTTTTCAAATTATAAGCCGACACACCAGTGATAACACCTAAAAATGTTGCTGCTGCATTGATAGTCAGAACTGTCATATCTGTTCCATTCCATCCATATGCTTTTCCTAACGTGGCTACTAACACAGAAGCAGCTGGCAATACTGTTAAAACCGTCCATTTAATGACTTGATAATACTTATCGGGTAAAATCATTTCTTCTTAACTCCTTTCTTTTTTTACCTAGATCTTTCTCTAAATAAAGTTTTAATTTGTTGTGTGTGTTCTACCAATTTTTCTGCATGTGTATCTAATCTTTCATCGTGTTTCTTTAGTTCTTCATGAATAGTAATGCGATCAGATTTGCTTGCTTCTAAATCTTTAGTCAATAAATCTAAATTTCGGCTTACTTTTGAAAGAGTCTCAGTAATCTTCGAGAAAGATGCAGCAATCGGTCTAATTACTAATAAAATCAAAGAAACGATAGCGGTTATTGATCCTGCTATCATTCCCCATTCTCCTAAATTAATCATGTGACAACTCCTTAAATCAAAATAAAAAGCACATCAATTAAGATGTGCTCTCTTCTTTGCTAATGATTTTATCTGCTTCTTCGTCTGTAATGCATAGTGGAACGAATAGTCGAACTTGATCGTCAGTAAAACAGCCCCAATCATACATCATTTTCACATCGCTAAAACTAAACATACTACTCACCTCCCTTTGAAGCTGGATTTAGTTGCTCTTTAATTTCTGAAATGTCTTTGCTATTTTGTAACGAAGCAAGCATCATTTTTGAATTGATTTGTGCTAAACTATCCGCTTTTTCTTTCAATGCAGTATTTTCCTGTTTAATTGCTACATTGTTTAGCATGAGTTTGGCGTTGAGCTGTTTTAAATCGCCGTTCTCATTTTCTAACGACTCATACATCGCTTTGAGATTGTTTAAATCGTTGTGATCTAGTACATTCACTAAAACAATCCATTGGTTCAGTTTAGGATCAAACATCTGATCAGCAATCGTTAGCGGTTCGCCATCAGCACGAATCCCTTCAAGCGGTGGCTGATCCGCGTAGGGAACGGACACAAGCATGTCGTCCAATACTTTTCCTGCGTACTCTCCGCCAGTACGTCCATATTTCCAAATGTTTTTCATTTATTTCACTCCTTTAATCTAAGATTCTATTTCCATAATGTGCAGCGTGTTTATTTGAGAAAAATCTAACTTCTTACCATCCTGAGTTTCAAAAGTGATATTGAAGTACTCTCCTTTTTTCAACGCGAAAATTCTACTAAAGTGAAGCCCATGCTTCCATTGTAATGCAGTTTCATTTATACCAACACCACCTGCAAAACCAATAGAACTAGTTTGGGCATCGTCTTTATAAAAAGTAATATAACCATACTGGCCAGCTGTTGATCCGCCAAACTGATATCTAACTAGCCCTTCTACCAACAAAGTACAGTCTCGATTAGCTGTGGCTTGCCAATTTCCAGAATTCCAAGTCAACGGATTCTCTTTCATGGATCGATTCAATTTTGCTCCAATGGTAGTTGCTACTGGTCCAATAATTAACCGAGCTTTATTAGAAATACCAGTTTGTTCAGTTCCTGTTGAATGCCACGCTTCATAAGGCAACGGCTTTTCTTCTACCAGTACATTTTTTCCATTAACTAGAGGGGTTTCTAAAAAGTTCTTAGTTCCATCTACAGATTGTGGTTCGGTCAAACTAACCGTATTATTCAAGCCTTTTTCAGTGTATTCAGGTGTGACATCCCAACTGTAGTCGTTCGGATTGTTGCTGTCTTTCAATCCTTCACCGAAGTATTTATACTCACTAATATTCGGGGTTCGAGTGTTGCCTTTTTCGATCTTGAGCCAGTCGATTTGACATGCGCCAATTGTGGCTTGTGGTTGTTGATAGAGAGTAAAGTTTGCTGGTGAATTACTTAAGTTTGATACAGTGAATGTAACGCTCCAGACATCTGTTAAACCCTCAACTGGTTTAAAATCTCCAAACTTAACCGTCCCACCACTATAAGCCGCAAATGTTTGTGTAGTAGGTTTTGTACCCTTAAGTGTTGCTGTATAGGTCTTACCAATCTCTAAATTTTTTTTCAAAACTCTACCTAAAATAGCGTATTGACTATTTGAAACCGGAAATGTACCTGTCATTAAGTTATCACCCAATGGCGCTTTACCTACCCAGTAAGGATCATCAAGTAAGTTAGGCTGGTACGGAGTGGCTGTAGAGCCGCGTTCAACTTTAATATTTTCAACTAAAACTGTTCCAACAAATGGGTCTGTAGAAGTTGTATCAATAGTGAAGTACATTCTATCAAAAATTGACGGGTCTGTTGCTGCGCTAGAATTAGCGGTTGCATATATTTTTGTCTTTTTACCAACTTGAGCATTTCTAGCTGTTGCGTATAGTAATATATTTCCACCTGGTGTTTTTCTATATGCCAATCTTAGACTGTTTAAGTCACCTTTATATCCTTCTAAAACAGTAACGTCTGCACTTAAAGTATATTGAGTACCTGGCAGTAACGCTGGGACACTTTTAATAGATGTTAAAAATTTCGCTCCCTCACTATCAGCAAAAGTGACTTTTAAACTGTTTCCAGAATCTTCTATTGTTATCTGTGAGTTTGGAGAAAAATCCTTAGCTTTTAAAACAGGCATTAAATTCGGATTCCCACTATAATCATAGTCCCCGAAGTCGATGCTGTTACTGTACATCTTTTTCAGCTTGCCGAGATCGCCGATTTTCTGATTGGTTTGATCAATACGGTCATTCGCCTTATCAATATTAGTATTGAGAGTTGCGACATCTTGATTGGCTTTCGTGATTTTGTCGTTTGTATCTTTTACTTTCGCATCAATCTGCGTTTCAGATTCCGCAATTTTCTGTTCAATCTCTAGCTTTCCATCAGCTAGAATTTTTTCGATTTTATCAATGGTCTGACTGAAACCATTGAAATAATAATCTTCTAGTTCTGGCGTACTATCATCGATTGGACTGCGTTTGATATAAAAAGTAAAACGACCAGCTGTATCTAACGAGCGGTCGTTTGGAAAATCAATATATACGCTACCTTCTACGGTGCCTACGTATCCCAGTATATTATCCTCTAACACAATAGAAACAATCCCATTCACAGGATCTTCTACCGTAGCTAGATAGTCATGTTTACCATAACCACCTTCTGCCGTTGCAGATTTGAACATCAAGCGAATCGGAACAGTTGTCCCTTCGGGTAAGCTTTGAGGGATGCCGTTTTTCCGAACTAACTTCATTCGAAGCTTAGCTGTTCCTCGATCATGCGACCAAAAAACAACATTCGTCCTGTTTGGACTAGTGGCTTCTGCTTGAATCACAATGATCGATTCATTCATTTTATAAACCATTAACTTAACACCTGCCCTTTGGAAATAATCAAGCCGTTTCCACCAATACTCGTGGCAGTCGTAGCAAATGTTGACGGAACAGTTCCTCTTACAATCGCATCATCACAACGAATGCCTATATTATTCCCCGATCCTTCTAAACCAGCTAATGCTTCAGCCATACGACGAACACATAAGGCGGTGTCTTGATTAATAACAGTAGTATATCCATACATCCGAAGTTTTGATACACCGCCAACATATATAGCGTTATAATTCATTGATTTAGTGTTTTCAGCAAACTTACATTTATTCAATCCCATATATCCGCTTTGTTCATTCATAATTCCATATCGTTTACCATCAGGAGACAACGGCGCGTTTGCAGTGTCAACTATTTGAATTCCAACAATATCTGTGTGTCCAGAACAAGCAGTGACAGCTATACTTCTTACTTTAACTGGTAAGTCCGAGGTTAACGGGTCAATACTACTTATGTCATTAATCGGTCGTATGGTTAAAGATTGATAAGATAAACCTTTAATCACTATATCTTCTAAGAATGTTCCATCCTCTGCGAAAATTGTAATTGGAGCCATGGTAATCAATGGAATTGTATTAATTGCTGCTTGTATACTTGCAAATGGGCTTTCTTCCGCACCATCGCCCGTCTGATCGCTTCCATCCTTTGAAACGTAAATATTGATAGGTTCGTTATACCCTCCAATGATTTGCTGGACTGCTTTGTTTAATTGCTCTACTTGTTCTTTCTGACTAGCGGCATTTGTAATTAATTCACTAATTTGTTCGTCCGACAGGTTTTCATGTTCTAATAGTCTGCCATGCAGTGTGTCAAAAACTTCCCCTTTATTGTTAACTCGTGCATCCACTACTTCGTTTGGCGAATCACCGCCTGAATGAAGCACGAGATTATCAATACGACTGTTCGTTGATTTGTCTTGATCAGACAGTTTCTTTTCAAGATTGTTCAGATAATCAACGTTTTTATTGAATGTTTCTTTCCATTTTAAAGCGATATTATTTGATATTAGTTTAACAAGCCCCATCTACATCAGTCCTTTCTTAGCAAGATTTGCCAGTATTGAAGTGATTGTTTTCTTGGTATTTGATAATACAATCTCTGGCGCTTTATTAGGGATAGCTGGATAATCAGTAATTCCCACAACTTGAATGTAGGTACTTATATTCAAAGGTTCATAAACAAAAAGGACCTTATCCCCTTTGTTAAGAGATACGGCCCATTTTAGTGTTACGGATCCTGAAACATCTGGATAGTCGTGTAACTGTTGTTTTAGATATTTAATCATATTATTTTGAATAGTGTAACGTTCGTCTTCTATTGGGTCTTGTATCCTGATTCCCCATTTCTGTGATTCGGGACTAGTATAAGTAACTGGATTAAAATAATATGAGTCATCTTCTTTTTTCTTACCAAATCCTTTAATTTGTGTTTTCAAAGCATAAGTATCAATATCAAACGACACTTCATCCGTATTATATTTATATCGGATTTGTTGCTCAGTTATATTTCCATAATCTGAAATGGGGTAAAATACTAAATGCTTATTGTTTGGTATCACAACTGCACCGTAATCTTCCAAAATTTCATTAATAAGATTTAAATAATTATCATTTCCAAAATTCTCCTGCTCCTTTTTTAAAAATACATTATTGGGATCTACAACTTCCCAACTAAATCCTCGGTTTCCAGCTTTAAAAATATGAGTCAGAAGATCATTGATTGATTTTGTTCCAGATATGGTGTCATATTGCCATCCATCTTGAATAGTGTAATAGACATGAGTTGCTACTACATCTTTATAGATTTGGCTACCAGAAGCATATGGTCTCATCTGCTTGATTGAATACTGCTGACCATCAAAAACAACATAGTTTTCATAGTCAATTAAATCAAAGGTTATTTGATTCCTTTTTGTTTCTGGTACAGTCACAGATAACTCCCACGTTTCATTTTGTTGCCACGAGACAGAAAAAGAATCCTTATCGTAGTTAATAAGGATTTCCTCTTTCGTTTCTTCATAATTACGTATTAATATGTTTTTCAAAGTATCACCTACTTATACAAGAAACGGAAATCCCAAGAAGATTTCACTCTAGTAATATTTTGAATTTCGATTTCATTGACCCCTTCAGCTAAAGTGATTAGTCCATGGTTTGTATCAATACCACAACTTACACCATTCAATTTTGGGTATACACCATCCAAAACTAACGTCTGCCCTAAATTAGTTGAGAGAGAAGGATGATAAATGAAACGATCGCCTGTGGTCTTATTGAAAATAGTCACATTTCCTTCTGATTCTCCTTCGAGGGTAATACGTAAATCTGACTCTCTCGGATCAATTTCAAAACTGCCAGCATTAAAAATCTTAAAGAAACTAGTATTGTGTGTATAACTAAAATCTTCAGAAACTAGACCTTGAGAAAACTGCCAATCCTCATCCAAACTGAAATCAGATAAAGTCGTTGCCATCGATTCAGAATATCCTTTATAGGCAGAAAATGATACAACGCAATTTCCTTTAAAATATGCCTTTTTGGTTACAGTCATACTCTCAACGATCACTGGGTATCTTTTACCAGGTTCTTTCGTATAGATAAAGTAGTATTCAGCTTCTTTATTAAATAGTTCTCTCAATTCTGTTTCAGTCAAAATAAGATCATTTAGATTGTCTGCAAAATAATCAAATTCAAAAGTAATAGGAAAAGAATCAAATGAGTGTGTCAGCAGCTTTTTTCCTACTGAACCTGCATAAGAAGAAAATTCATTTTTAGGTACTGGCATCCCAATTTTTATATCAATGATTTTTATTCGGTAATTTGCTAGTAAGTCAAATTTACCTGTACTAAATTGGAGAAATACTGATGTTTTATCATCCATTGAAATTCTTTCCTCTCGTATATAGTTTTCTTGCTAATGATGAACCAGTATATTCATCTACACTTTTGCTGACTTTCTTACCGTCTAGATGACTAATTACCTCAACTGGACGATTATTCAAAGCTTGAGACAGCTTCTGAAGTGAACTTTCTGAAATTTCGCTTGTTAAAAATCCACTCGAATTGCTTGATACATTATTTGCTGAAGCAGGTCTAAATTGTTCCCTCGAGCGGATTGCTTTTATAATCAAGTCATCTGCAGAAGATTTAGCAGGATTTATCATAAATTCTTTTGGATAAGCAGGGTCTTCCCCAATCCATGCTAATTCAGGACCATTTATTTCTCCACCATCAGCATAACCATGCCCCATTCCGATATTTGCAAAGAAGCCAGCACCTGTTCCATATTGAGCCATGATATATCTTAAACCGGCTAAGATACTATCATATCCATTAAAAATATTGCCATGACCTGGCATCTTATAAGCATTGAAAGTAGCACTAATTGTTTGCATCAATCCTTTTGCTAAGTCTCCAGTAATGGTATTAATATCTGTATAACCACCTTGAACAGCTTTCTCATTTCCGCCTGATTCTGTTTGGATCTGACTAATGATTCTGTCTATATGCCCTTTATCTGTTGGAAATCCGACCATTTTTGCAGCATCAATTACTTGGCTTCGCCATCTTTCAGCACCTGAACCAGCAGGAGAACTACCGCCTCCTGCTTTGAAAATATCTCCTGATCCTAATTTACCAGTGATATGCAAATGGTCGTAATGATCATTATCTGGCCATGGTTCCCATGAACCAGTTGCTGGTTGACCCGATTGTCCAGTTCTATCACGCACTTTCCCTTGTGTGATAACATACCCAACTTTATCGGCAAAATTCTCAAATACCCAGTTTGCAGGATCAAAATATTTGCTTGAACCATTCATACTTGACGGATAAGCAATATCAATCGCTTGATGCTTCCCGTGATCGTAAGGATCACCTGGTCGGTAACCTGAAGTAATCCCGCTCATACCGAATTTCCTAACGGCTTGGTTTGCAATATCTACTAAATATTTATAGACATTGTCAGCCATCGCCCCGTCGAAACTGCCGCCTCCATTTTCTTCATTAAACTTATCAAAGAAGTTTTGTGCGTATTCGATAATCTTATCTTTTATATTAGAGATACCACCTGCAGCAACTTTATATTCAGCTGAATCACCAAGGTTATCTAAAAAGTCAGAGACGCCAAGTTTATCAGCAATCGTATCATAAGCTTTGCCGGCACCATCTGAAACGAAAGACCATACATCTTTAGCTTTATCTTTAACCCAATCAAACATATTCGTGATAGTACCCCAGACACCGTCTTTGTGTGCGGGTAGCCCCTTTGTCATTGCCAAGAATTCTTTAGACATATGATGGGGTAAAATTGAAGTACCAGCTTGCAGAGGACGAATTTCTGGACCGCTAACACCCACAGGGAAAATACCTTTAGATGGATGATGAGCAAGCTCGAATCCTTCTTCTCCAACCAGAGCAATTTCGTCTTCGGTCAATCCACTAGAACCTTTTGCATGTGCACCGAATTTGTATTCAATAAGATCGTTTCCCCAGTCTTTATTCAGTGCATGTATCAAATGGCCAATACTGTGTGCGACACCTTCAACAATGGATCCCATGTTTGTTTTCATTTCATCCCAAGAGCCTACAACTTCACCTGTTTCACCATCAACAGCACCTTTGTGTTCTCTAGCTTGCTCTTGGGCATTTCGCACAACTGAAGATTTTTGAGCGCTGATTTCGCCACTAACTTTGTCATGTTGCTCTTTTGCTTTAGAAGTTACTTCTTTGTATTGATTTTTTGCAGCGGTATGGGTATCATCACGTTGCTTTCTTGCTTCTTTTACAACTTTCTCATACTGTTCTTGTGAAAGAGTACCCGTTTCATCTCGCTGACGTTTAGCTGCTTTAACAGTCTCTTTGTACTTTTTGTCAGCCGCAGTAATAATATCGTCCCGAGCTTTTTTAGCAGGCTTAACAGAGGCATCGTATAGTTTGTCAGCTTCTTCTTGAGTGGCTTCTAAATCTTTAGCGTTTAATTTACCTTTTTGTTTACGAAGATGTTTAAGCAAATCTTCTTGTTCTTTAGCTCCGCTTTCGATTGCTTCAACCGCTTTTCCGTTCATGGCAAATTGATCAGCAACATAGTCCTTAACAAACTGTTTTCTTAGCTTGTTTAATTCTTTATTCTTTTGCTCCTCACTCTTACTAGAATCGTTTTGAATTTCTTCAACCTTCTTGTAGTACTCGTTGACAGTCGTCTGCATTTTTATGAGCGCATCTTTTTTACTTTTTTTGGAAGCATCATTGTTTTCTTGTTCTTTTTTTAGGAGTTTATCAGCTTCTTTACGTGTCATAACCCCTTGTTTAACAAGTAAATCTAGATCCTTTTTAGATCTTTTTTGTTTGCTGTCATAGTAATCATCGATGTCTTTGCCCATCTCTTCAAAAAGTTTGTCGGATTCTTTTTTTGCTTTTTGAGCACTCTTAGTATCAATTCCCATCTTAATAAGAAGTTCTTTATTTAACTTGTTAATTGCAGGGGTAATCTTTTTGCTGATTTTCTTTTCGTCTATTCCTACCTCGATTTCAGCCTTGGTTTTTTTGACTTTAGGCTTCAACGGTTTCCCGTTTAGAGATTCTTGCAAACTA
The DNA here is from genome assembly GCF_003112495.1 of Enterococcus sp. H57. Classification (NCBI taxonomy): domain Bacteria; kingdom Bacillati; phylum Bacillota; class Bacilli; order Lactobacillales; family Enterococcaceae; genus Enterococcus; species Enterococcus sp. H57. The sequence goes on along the minus strand of NZ_BEHC01000072.1, from coordinate 61,988 downwards.
CCAACAAACCCACTACCGAATTTCGAGCCGGCGAACTGGCCCGCCGCGCCACCTAGCACTGTGCCTATCGCTGTTCCAATTCCAGGAGCTATCAGTGTTCCAATCGTTGCACCTAGCTTAGCGCCACCAAGCCCACCACCGATGCCGCCAAGAAATCCTCCAGCTTTTTCACCAGCAGATCCTTCTTTAAACAGCTCTGGTACACTTGCTAGCACGCTTATAACCGGTGTCAGTTTAGCAAGACCTGTAACTAAAGAGCCTAGTTTCGCTGCAACACCTGCTCCACCAACAGCGGCAGGAGCTACAGTAGCTGCCGTCTCCGTAACTGTTTGAGTCACTCCTGCTTTTGTGGTGTTTCCTAGTCCTCCACTTAAAAAGCTAGTTGCTTTTTCAATAGCAGTGAATTCTAATAAGTGTTTTTTAGCATCTTTTATCATCGAAATGAATTCAAAACCTTTTTTAACTGCGAACATAGTCACAAGTGCTTTACCCAGTAATTCAACTTTATCTTTATTGTCAGCTAGGTTCTCAATGATTTTATCCACCTGTTTGAGAGGATCTTTGATTTTCTTTGTATTATCATCGATCAAGCCGAACATATCTGCGACGGCAAGGAGAATATCCTTTCCTTGATCCCAAGCGCCTGAGACTAACGCTTTTGCTAAATCTTTAACGTTCCCTGTGATATTTCCAATCGTCGACTTGTTTTTGTCCAGATAAGAAAACACATCAGAAACATGCCGGAATAATCCAACGACTGAATCAGATGCGCCATTGATAATACCTGTAAGCTTATCCTTGCCTAAATGCTTGATGATGTCATTTATACCGCCTACGATATTGGCTCGTAAATTACCAATTGCACCCTCAAAAGTTGAGGTGGATTTAGCAGCTTCGATAGCACCATCATTCATACCTAATTCAGTAATGGCTGTATTGAATTCATCAGCAGATATTTCGCCTTTTTCCATTGCTTCACGGAAGTTCCCAGTAAAAGCACCGTTTTTCTTCATTGCTTCTTGAAGTACGCCAGAAGCGCCCGGAATGGCATCAGCCAACTGATTCCAGTTTTCTGTTGTTAATTTTCCCGCTCCTGCCGTTTGTGTCATGACCATTGCTACAGATTTGAACGTTTCAGCATTACCACCGGCTTGAGCATTTAAGTTACCTGCTGCTTGAGTCAACTCGGTGTAGTTTTTAATGCCATTAGCCGCTAATTGAGCTGTCGTGTTAGAAACTGTGCTTAGATCATAGACGGTATCATCCGCATACTTTTGAACGATTTTAGTTGCTTCGCCAATTTCTTTTTCTCCGAATCCGCCCAATTTCATTGTTGATTTGAACTTATCAATTGAGTCAGAGGCTTCTACAGATTCACCAATAAGATCGCTAAAACTACCTGTGATTACTTGAATTGCACTTGAAGCAACTCCAGCAATTGCACCAATAGAAAGCTTGTCCTTTAAGCTCATATACTTCGATTCTGTTCGTTCAGCAGTTTCCCCAAGTTCTTTTGTTTCAGACTTTGCTTGAGTGGCATCAGCATTCAAAATAGTTTCTTTTTGTTTAGGTATTTCACTAATACCTTCTTTAGTTGCTTTGATCTTTAAGCTAGCGCCATCGTTATCTGCTTTGAATTCAGTGATCTTGCTTTTCGGAATATCTTTCAAAAAAGCTTTTGTTTCTTTGACATCTTTTTCAGCATCTGAGTTATCCGCTTTGATAGTGAACTTAACTGGATTATCAAAAGTATTGTCTACATCTTTTTTTGTAGACTTAGCAATTGTTTCTATCTTTGTCGTTTCATTTTTGAATGAATCATCCATCTTTGATCCAGTGTTCATTCCTAGCTTCGTCAGAACGTCATCAACGAAAGAGACGTCGTTTTTGAAATTCGGAAGGTTAGAGAGCATTACATCAATATTTATTGTTGCATCTGCTGCCATTCATTTTCCTCCTTTCCATTTATTGTGTATTTAATTAATTTTTAGCTTGTGCAGCTAACATGTCGAACATGCTTCCAAGCTGATTGTCTAAGTTGCTTACAGTCTTTTCAGAATCAATCGCATAGTATTCTTGCAGTTCTAACAAAGCCGTTAATGCTTCCCCTTCTAAGCCAGCAACACTTCTTGAGCGAATAGATAAGATGCGTTGAAAGTGTGTTTTCTCACTCAATCCAGCCAGTAACGCTTTGAACGTTAAGTAGTGCATCTTTCCTCTTTGAGTCAGCAAATCGATTCCATAATCCGCAAAAAAAGACGCATAGATTGCACCAGCATCTTGTGAGTACGAATATAGTTTTTCTGGTTGCCCGTCAGTCTCGAATGATTCATCACTTTCAGAGTTGCCATAAGCATTTTTTTGAATGTAGTTGCTGATGTCTTCCACAAATTTACTTTTTTGGTCAAAGGTAAATCTCTTAGCAAAATTATCGTCACCGAAATAAAAGAGGTCGAAAGCTTTGTATATCTTTTCAAAAGATTTGAGATTCTTGTCTTCTAACAACTCATAGAATTTAAGAACTGTATCGAAAGAAAGATCGATTGGTATTTCAATATCATCAATTAAGATGCTTGTCTCTAAATCATCAATTAAATCAAACAATCAGATCACTTCTTTTTATTATTTTTGTGACGGTTGCTGTAATGTTTGTCTGCTGCTTTCTTTCGTTCGACCATCAGCTTATTTAACTCTGTTTCTAGAAGTCCAATAATCGTGATAACGGCCTTTGTACTTTTACCGTAGTGTTCGTAAACACGCTGGCCTTCACCTTTACCTAATACTGCATCCAAGGCTTTTAAAGCTCCGCTGCGCAAGTTGTCAACCTCAATTTGAGTAAAGGTCTTAAACTGATCAGCTGTTGTTGTCTCAACTTCGTCCAGTTGTTCAAGTTTGTTCGCCATATCGCGCAACTGAACACTCACTTCAATATTCGAGTAATCAGACAGTGCCTGATCAACTTCATCTGAAATAGTGATGTCATATTCTTTGCCAGCGATTTTAATTGTTTTGGTTAATGATAACTTTGCATCTAAATCAATTACATTATTGATAGCCATTATTTTTTCCTCCAAATTAAAAGAGCAGGTATCCATAATGGGGTTTAACCTGCTCTAATCTGTCTAATTTTATGATTCAGTAACTGTTAAAGTACATTTAGCACTCTTATTACCATCTACTGTGTTAACTGTAATTTCCGTGGTTCCGGCTTTTACAGCTACAACTTTACCCGTCGTATTGACGGTCGCAATTGTTGAATCAGCGGATGACCATGTAACGTTTTTATTTGTAGCATTTGCTGGTAAAACGGTAGCTGTAAGAGTTTCATTTGCCCCAACAACAAGCGATAACGTTGTTTTATTAAGCGTTACGCTTTCAGGGCTAATTACTCCCCCGCTTTCACCATTTTAGGTTTCCCATTGAATGCCATTGTGAAGCTGAAGGTTTGTTTAGCATTGGCTGCACCGCCAAACGGTACAATAGAAGTCAGTGTAACAACAGCTTGAACCTTATTCCCTTTGGCATCAGTCCATTGTGCTAACGTGCGTAATTCATCTCCGATTGACAAGAATTTAGACGCTACATAATCTTGAGCTGGATCTCCAAATACACGGTGTCCCGCAACTTGGAACGTGATATTTTTACCAGTTACAGTGGAATCAGTGAATCCTTCTCCATCGTAGTAAGGGGATGCATCTGTAGTGTCCGCTGCAGCTGGAGTAATAGTTGTGATCCCTGCTGCTAATGGTGCGAATTTAGCCGATGCGATTTGATCTAAATCTGTACTTCCTGAAGTATCGATTTCCAATTTGTTTTTAAAGTTTAGTAAAAATTCTTTACTATTTTCTGCCATTTAAATTTCCTCCTAATTTTTGAATTGATGAATGGTGATTTTGATACCTAATAAATAAGTTGAGTTCCCTTGAGTGTCCTGTTCGCTTACAAAAGGTGTCTCGCTTATTTCGATACCTAAAAAGACGAAACTCCCATCCTCTGATGCTAGAGTTAAAAGCTCGTCTAAATGATTTGATATAAGCCATAATGTTTTGTTGGCTTTTTCTTGATCTTTTGTATTAAATCCTACTTCGTAAAGCATTTCACGCTCTTTCGTACCGTCAAAGTATTCTTCTACTGTTCGGCTACCCGGCATAGAATAAACGCAAAGTGTATCTTCACCGTTTAGAAATCCCATCGAGCATGGCATTGGAAGGCCTTGAATAGAATCTATCGAGTCAGATAATCGTTCCCATAAATCCATTACAAGTTTCCTCCTTTGATAAATGCCCTACGCCAACTATCCATATGATTAGCTTTTGCTCTGAGGTCCCAACGTCGGCTTGTCCCTGGCGTTGTATAATTCTTAACTCTACTACCATTGACGATCCCTCTAAATTGAGGTTTAGCGTAAGGAACGGTATATGTGATTCGGTTCTTGTTAACAAATGATTTGTCTCTTAAACGTCCTTGCCGTTTTGGCGCATATAGGTTCATGTCTGGATGCATCTGAGCAGTCATATAGTACAGTGCTGAATTGATGTTCATCACTGACAACTTACGATCGACGCCATTTTTTTCAACCTTAACATGGAGCATTACAGCACCTCCAACTCGTACGAGTAAACTTCATTGCTGAAAGGGTTACGGTTATCAACGATAGTAGTGATAGTGTATGTTTCGCCTTCGAAATCAATCTCTGAACCAACGTTATTCTTACTGATTGTTGGCATTGGATCAGAAACACCACCAAATAAAAAAGCGATAGCATTCGCTACCACTTGCCTATTGTTATTCGTACCACTATATACTGTCTGCGGTTGAAAGATCATATTTTTAATCGTAATTGGATCGGAAAAAATAGGCTTCTGCCATTTGTCTTTTCCTTGTATTAGACGCAGCACAATAGATTGATTGCAGTACTCCTTTGGTATTAATGGAATCATCTATAATCAACTCCTTTGTAAAGAAGCCCTGTATAAATCAATTCGTTATAAGCCTCTGTTGCAACCATCGTTCTGCCAACTGTTGCTGCATTCGTGCTTCCAGATTCAATACGCATACGACCAACGCTGACACTTGAAGGGGAAGCATTTAGTAAGTCTGATAACGAAGTAACTCCAACTGACTTCAAATATTCAATTTGGACAGCCATTGCGATTTTGAACTTATCCACTCGATATTTGAACGTGTCATCAGCTAAAGAATGTCTCATGTAAAAATCGCCTGTCACTCGATTAAGCTGACGTGCAGCACATTTTTCTAAGTCATCAAACTCCGAAACTGATACTTTGTTGAATCCTGATTTTAAATATTCATCGTGCGTAAGATAGCTCATAACTGCCTCCTTTCAATTAAAAAGGATAGTTTAGTAGCTATCCTTCGCTTGCTGCGGTTACCGTGACTTCACAGGTAGCAGTTTTACCATTTACGGTTGTCGCTGTGACCGTCGTAGCTCCTACTTTAATAGCAGTAACCTTTCCTTGCACTGGCGTTACTGTTGCAATTGTTTCATCGCTAGAGGTAAATTTCACTGATTTATCAGTTGCCGTTTCTGGTGATACAGTAGCAGACAATGTTTCTGTTGCTCCCACCGTTAGCGTAGCTGTTGTTTTATTCAAAGTTACGCCGGATGGGGCTAAGCTTTTGGGGCCAAAGAGACAGATACACCTTCTTTTTGTTGTTCTTTGATAAAGCAGTCGTGGTATAAGCGGTTTTGATATAAGTAGCCATCGCCTTGTGAATGTTCGCCCGGTGCAAACAAGAAGACAGTGTTTTCTTTGACGATTGGGATAACAGCTTGTTTAGCAACTACTAAGATATTGATGTCTTGTGCATCAGCGGCAGCAGCGTAGCCATCAGTGAAATCGAACTTAGTTTTGAAACGAGTATCGTCCCAAACTTCGACCAATAACACACCATCAAGAGAAGTTACCCGAGATTCTAGTGCCGTTTGCCCAACATTTTGATTAGTGATATTACGAGTAAATTCTGAAGAACGTTCTAATGCATCCATTACGGTCGTTGATACAAACGCTACTAAATTTTGTGGTCCAAATTTACGAGCTGGTAAAATTGCAGCTTTAATGGCTGTATAAGCATTCTTTTCAGTAATTGTTTCTTCTTTAGTATTTCCTGCTCCTAAAGCTAAAGTAGAAAAACGATACGCATCGATTTCTGGTTGAACGTGTTCAGTGATAAATACATTTGAAATTTTAGCTACAGCTAAGTCTTGATTCGTTTCATCAACGTCTTGTTTATCGATGTAAAATTCAACGTCTCGATCTTGACCCATTGTGTAAACTTTTTTGTCATTTCCATAAGTACCGCTGTTGAATCCCTTGTTACGTGTATGGTGTTTCAAACCAGAAGTTGAAATAGTCGTTAATGTAAATGATTTACCACCGTTCACAAATTCAACTTGTGGAATACCTAAGATCGTCGTTAACAATCCTTGAGTGATCTTCTGATCGAAAATCCCATTGTCTTTTGTAATGTAATTAATTGCCATATTTTATTCCCTCCAAATTTAATTTTTGTTTGGTAAAACTCCTAATGCTTTAGCGAACACATCTTCTTCCACATTCTTGCCAGAACTAGCATTCCCAGAAAAGGTAGCCTTCTTACCATCGGGATTAGGTGGAACCTGTTCAGATTGGCCAAATAAATAACCGTCGCTTTCTTTAAGCGCGGCCAGTTGGTCATCTAATCCTTTTAATCCCTCGTCTGTCAGTTCCAATGATTCGCTGTCTAGCAAGGCTTTAGCAGCCTTAATGTTTTTAGCCCCGGCTTGTGTTAGAGCTAAGTCAATCGCTGATGATTTTTTAAGATCAGCAATTTGTTGTTCAGAACTCGTCTTGATTTCATCAAACTTAGATTGTAAATCCTCTAACTGCTTAGTAAGATCTTCATTTCCTTTAGCATTTGCTTTGAAATCATTCAGCTCATTTTGGTTTTTCTCTAACTGTTCTTGATATTGAGTGGCCTGTTGTTCCGCGGTAGACACCCGACTATTCAACTCGTTCACAGTCACACCATGCAAAGCCATAATTGATCCAATCTGTTCATCAGTTAAGCCAAGTTCTTTCAGTTCTTCACGTTTCATTTCATTCATCCTTTCGTTGTTTAACGAGGCTACGCCCTCGATGGATTGAACAGTTTAACGCCGTATTCGGGGCAAAATAAAAAGACTAGCGATTGCTAAGCCAAAATTATTAACTTTGTACTTGTTCTCTACTGTAATCACGAACTAAGAACCCATGTTCGTTGATAAGCTCCCTTAACTGTTTCTGTTTGTTAGCAATCACTTGTTTGCACATCTGGACAGTTTCGGGATCTTCCAATTCTAACGCCGCATTCATACGTTTCTTCTGATAGCGAATATCTCGTTCCAGCTTTCGTTGTTGCTGTTGAATTTCAGCGTTTTCTTGTGCTTTTTCTGGATCGTATTGTGGCTGATTATTTGTATTCACATCAGGCCGGCCAGGATAAAGAATATGTGTACAGTTAATTCCTTGCGTTCCACCGGGCTCGCCATATCCATGATCATAAATAGAGGGTAAATGTTTGAATTCTTCTGGCGCTTCATTTTTCGGCACAGTTAATACCCATCCGCCTTGGATTGGCGCACAGGCTTCGCGAGCTGCTGGATGACTACTCATTAATGCAGTAACACACTCAAAGTCTTCCATCCTCTGCAATCGTAAGTCGTTGAATGTTCTATGCGACGTAGTTTGAACGACGGTTCGAGAGTATGCCTCCATTGACCACTCTCGACCAGCTTTATCAACAAAACCCGATTTGATTCCCATATCTACCATTTTATAGACGTTATCTTTCACGGCTTTCTCATGCGTTTTAAGACCTGTCATAGATTCGATGGTTGATTGTTTGAGAATTGCTTGATAAGCTCTCATGACTGCATTCTCATTGAAATTAGTAGTGATCAGCGTTTGATTGACATTATTATTTAAGTCTTGGAAAGTTTGACGAACCAAAGAGTCTAGAATTTTGTTTACGTCGTCAGACACAGGAACACTTTTATGGACCATTCGCTCTAATTCTTGATCAATTTCATTAACGACTTTTACGCCGTTACCTTTGATTAATTGTTCGATTGCTTCTTGAGTTTCGCCAGTATAACTTGCTAACAAATCAATAACTTTATCGTTCAGTGTACCCATTTTAGAAAGTTGATTTACTTGCCACAAAAGCACGTCTTCTTTTGCAACATCTTGAAAACGAGACTGTTTTAACGCTTTGATTATGATGTTAAAGATTCGGTCTTCCAGTTCTGAATAGATATTAATAATTGAATTCGCAGTCTTTTGCATCTTTTCTGGTGTAATCATAATTAATCACCTAAATCGAATAAGGCATCTTGACTACGCCGTTCGGTTGATCCCGCTTCTGGCATTTCATCTTTTAATGCAGCTAACCAATCTTCTAATTCCTCTTCGTTTAGATTGTAATTACGGATAAGAAACTGTTTCTTAGGCATTACGCCAGCAGTTACAGCCTTTAGATCATTTTCTAATTGTTTGTTACGATCGACAAATAGACCATCCTCAAAACTAACTATTACTAAATAACTATCATATTCAATAGAGAATAGCGGTTTCTCGCTTTCAAACATTTCTCCGTATCCCGCAAGCTCAAAAATAGAATGGATTAGTTCGTTAATAACTTTTTCAACCATCGTTAAATAGCTTGAACGCGTTTGATACGTCATAGAATTGTTAGAAACAATCTCTGTTGCCGTTTTAATCCCATCGTCTGCATAGTTCATTGAGCCAACAGATAAACCTACTTGCACCTCAAACTCTTTGATCAGATGACTAATAGCATCCTTATACTGAACCGTCCGAATAGGTGTAGTGATATCCTTAACCCCGATATTTTCAGCACCATACACACCAGCAAAAACATTCTGATCAGTGTCGAACAGCGGCGGGCGCAATTGATCTACTCTAAGAAACTCTGCAGGAACAACAACACGTCGTTGACCTAACTGAATTTCCCAAGCAAATTGATCATGCGTTGTGTTGATTGTGTCCAGAATCTCTTTTGAGTTATCGACAATACCAGCGCCCAATGGACTTTCTAACGATTTGTTATTCGCACCAGGTGTTCTAAAGTATGCAAAAAGCGGTCTTTTCAATCCTTCTAATGTGACAGTTTCAGCCAAATCAGGATAAAGAACCGCTAATGAAATTTGTTTACCAACAATATTATCGTTATCAGATTTATAAAGCTCATTACTGATAACATACTTATCATCTTGCCATTCATGGAATTCTAGCAACGTATAGTAGTAATTCACGTCACCTTCTGTTTGAATGGTCTTTGTTGCAATGGCGCATTCACTTACTTCGTTAGTATTTGATCGCAACGGATAGAATTGATCCGCACGGATCCATGAAATTTTGATCTTGTCACCGTCAACGTAAGGACGCATTGCAAAGCCGCCTGCAGCAATCCCTTTTTCAAGGTTCAACTCAAATAGATTGTAGAAATTGTTGTCATAAAGTGTTTTATCTAGGAACTCTACAGCTGATTGGATGCTTTTCGAAGCTTCTGCTTGCTCCTCCTTGTCTTTTAGTGCTACTTTGCACTTCTCATTAAAGATGATACTCGCTAACCGTCTAGAAGCTGTCTTGGTGATATTTAGGGACTTAAATTCTCTTTTCTGTGTTTCCCCGTATGAATTACGATATTGTATATCAGGAAATAGATTGGAATAGTACCTAAAGTTTCTTGCAATCCGATCGTATTCTCTTGAATCAATCCCTATTTTAGGATGATCCGTTACCTTAGCAATATCACGACCAGTATAACTCATATTCACGCTATCAACTCCTCTCTTGAATATACTTTTAATCGTTTGGAATACTCCCATTTTCTCACCTACCATTTCAGGTCTAAGTCTTGAAGATTATCACGTACAAAATATTGAAAACCATCACAAGAGTGATCATCCTCTTTAATAACTTTTGGATCATCACTGTTCAACGTGTCTTCGTCCCATTGATACTTTTTGTGTTCCTCAATAAATATCTTATTGCTTTCTTTTTCCAAATAAAAAAACCTACCTTGTGCAAGTAAGCTTTGAACGTGATCAATCATGTCTACTTTTTTGGCTTTAGCTACTGTGTGCAGTCGAACATTGTAATCTAGATAATACTGATTTCTTAATGCGCCTTCCGCCGAATCAATCGTAATTTGATACGCATATTTATCATATTCAGCCTGGCAACGATCAATGAAATCATGCAAGTCTTTTGATAGTTCGGTCGGTGCTTTCTTATTTGCTTTACCTGCCGGGCTATAGTAATACGTGTCTAACAAGATTACGTTCTTCTTTCTAGTAAGCGCGTAACACCCGCATGTTGTTGCAGATACCTGGTGACCACTATCGATTGAGAAATAAAGATTCGCTATGTAGTCATTATCCGGCATTTTATCTAAAGGTTGGAAATGATTCATATTGTAGATATGAGTCCCTAATCCAATGACTTCACCACGATAGAGCCACTTGTAATAGTCTTCGTCATTCTTGCGGTAAGTCTCTATTAGTTTAAGTTGTTGTGGATCAGTAAAACCTAATTCATCATCTAAGTAAGTAGAATGGTCCACTAAGTGATCATCCAGCTCTTTACATTTCTCTACCCATTCATTGACCCAATCGTATGGATTTTTTGGCGGGTTCCACGAATAATAAACTTTTACTTGGTCCACATACTTAGAGCGTTGGCGAATAAACGTAGCATTTGTTTGATCAAATACTTCACTGCTTTGAAAGTTAGCAGCTTCTTCATACCACAATGAGATAATATCGCCTATCGCATTAGATTTAAGTTTCAATGGATCATCAACGCCATAGAAGTAGAATGCTGAACCAGTTCGCTTGTGGATGATCGTCAATGGCGACATTCGATACCTATACTCATTAGCAATCCCAAGCATATTCAATGCCCATTTGATTTGAAGATAAACCGCATCACGTAAATACTTGTGCTGACTCATCATGCAAACAATATTGACTTTATGCTTTGCTTGCGTATGTTTCTTCATTTCAGTCGCGAGCTTTAAGCTGATTACTGACGACTTAAATGATCCACGTCCACCTTTCATTAAGATATAAGGGCACTGTGTGTGCCACATCTTATAAAAATGTGGGTTAATCATTCCAGTTAGTTTAATCTGAGGCTTCGTCTTGGCTTTCATTCCCATTTGAATCAACCTCACTTTCAATCATCGGGATATCATCAACAATCACTGTTTGTTCTTCTGACGAATCATAACCATCATCTAACTGCTTCAATTGTGCTTTTGCTAAATTGACTTGTACATCCATGTATTCTAGTTTCTTTCTACGTTCATCATGTTCATCAGCTATAGAGACAAATTGTCTAATTAAGCTAGATAGCGTGCTCATAGCCCTTGATTGTGCATTCATGAAATTAGCTTGCTTGTCCCAAGCATATTGAATAGCATATTCTTCTGAACTTCCAGAATCACTCGAGGACCACTTAGAAACTTCTTTGGACAAACTACCCTCATAATCAACATACATGATTTTCTGTGCTCGGATAATAGCCGTGTACTGGATCATGATATTATTCCATAATATATCCTCAGGTTTAGAGGTTGCAACCTCATTCATAATTTCTAATGTTTCAGAAGGTAACCAATTGGCAAAAAGGCCATGGGTAACAGCGTTTTTGTTGTCCTCTGGCGCTCCTTTGTTGTTCGGAATAGTTGCGTTCTTGGTTGCAACCTTTTCTCGAGACCAGTAACGGGATTTCCATGACTTTACTGTGCTGATGGATACACCATACTTTTCCGCTATTTCTCTATACTTCAACCCTTTTTCATAATCATCTTTAGCTAGTTCGTATTTCTTCACATGTGACACCACCTCGCTTGTTTGCAACATTTGTTTTGTAATCTACACATACTTTGAAAGATTTTCCTGTATGTGTTTATCTGAATAGAAACCATGACCGCAATAAAGAAGTTTGCATTTATCAATCTCTTTTGGTGTTGCTTCTCTCCCCATTTCAACAATGGGGTATTTCTTTTTAATCTGGACTGACTGAACCACTCTGATTGGATCATCTGCGTTTGGTTGTGGATACCTATTTGTTAGTGATACATACCAGTAGTTTCTCATTAACCATTCTTCTCTTCAATAGCATTTAGATCATTGTAAATAGCCTTTGCTGTCTCTAATCCGACCCGCAGTCTTCGTTGAATGACTCCAACAGTTAGCTCCATATCAACTTCTTCATAGTCCTTCTTTAATTGCTTCATTTCCTCGAAATCTTTAGCGGTATATTGTTTCATATAATTATTCTCCTTTTAAATAAAATAAAAAGACCACTCAATGAGTGATCTAATATGTACTAGCAACCTACACACAGGCGGTTATCCTGTTCCTCCCTAGGGCTCGCACCACACGAGTTCATACCCCCCTCGGTTGCTTAAAGTCACTGGAGTGGAATCGCACCACTCACGTACTAGTCCTTTCTAGTTTTGTACAAGGTCCCGATAGTGCGCCATACGCTTCCTACCTCCACCTTTGCGTCTACCCTTTCCGCCACAGTGACAAATTAATATTGTGACAATAAATACTAAGTGTATAATTTTATTTATCAGCGAGTGGTCCGCTGAAAATAATTTAAAGGTGGTGAAAAATTTGTACTTTGTTATAAGAGAAGCAACTAATGGCCAATATTACTTCGTTATTAAGTCCGATAACAATGAAGTAGTAGCAACTAGCGAAACATACTTGACTAAATATTCCGCTGAACAAACCATTAATTCTATAAAAAACGGAATCACCAAAGACTCTCAAGTTATCGATGTGACTAAATAAGACGACTAACTTCATTTGCTAGGGAGTTCATTTCAGCTGCTTTTTCTACCAAAGCAGTTGAGATACTTTCTAGCTTTTCTGATTTAACAGAATTAAATACTGGCGTCTTGATACTAATCGATACATCTTGACGAGGATCAGGACTCGTTGCTCTATTTTTTTGCACCACTGATCTGTACTTTTCTACTGAATGATACTCAATTACTTGTTCTAAATGTTTTTTGTACTCTTTACATACAGCTTCTTTTTGGATCAATTCTAAACGTTGTTGCTCAATAATATCAATCAACCGTTCCCGATCCATACCTTGATACTTTATTTGTTCGACTTCCATTCGTTTTCCCTCCAACACATAAATTAATAAACAGCAACGGATGATAGATAATAAGAACAATTTAGAAGGAGTTGAAATTCACATCCTTATTCTTAATATTTCCGTTGCTGTCTATCGAAGCTTAATTAAAACGATGAGGGAGATTTCCTCCCTTGCGTTTTATTTTTGAAGAACAATTATTCAGAATAAAAGAATGAATAAACTTGTGAGTGTCTAATCTATTAATTGTCTTCACTTATAGGTGGGAATGGTTTACAAGTTTTAGCAAATTTCAAATAGATTGATTTGATGACCATATTCAAAATAATTGTCGATCTTATTTTTAATTCGCTGTGACATAGATTTAACAGTACCCACAGCTAGATTCATTTGTTCTGCTGCTTCTCCATAAGTACATAAATCTTTATTAATTAAATGAAATAATGTCAGTTCTTTATTAGAAAGCAAAGATTCTATCTCCGTCACTTGGAGCAACATCTCTTTTTTCTTCGGAGAAATCGTCTCTTCTGCTGGCTTTTCTACTTCCTGTAAATAAACTTGATAGCTCATAACGTCTATATCTGCCAGTTTAACGGCTCTTCTATGCTTTGGTATCTTCTTGGCTTGCTCATCATCGAAAGGCTTCTCTCTGCCTGTTTCTAACCAGAATAAAGCGTACTCTGTAGTAGAGATAGCTTCTGCTATTACTTTTTGATCCGCTATATCTTGAGGAGAACGATCATCAATTAATTTATGTATCACTCTCCCATGTTCTTTGACAGGTGTGCGATATCGTTTATTTAAGATTTTTTGATGTTGCTTTTTCAACATTTTCAAGTCATTCTTGTATTCCTGAATTAAATCATTCATATAGATAGCCTCCTCAATAATTTTGCAAACAAAAAAGCGGACACAAATCAACAAGAAAGTTCTTGTCAACTTGTGTCCGCCAGTTTTCTGGTAGGACGATATTTAAAATAATTGTTTCACTTCTTCTTTAACTTGCTTGACTTTATTGCAATGGGATTCTATAACTGTTGTTCCAAACGAAGGAAGCTCGACACTTTTCATTTGACCGTTTGAAATAATGATTAAACAATGTTCTCCTTGCATTTTTTCAATGTCGCTTAATCCAATTACCTTTAACTCCATAGCTGCCTCCTGTGATATAATAGACTTACCTTGGCAGGGGCAAATCATATTTGTCACGAGCAGCGAGCTAATAATGGCTTGCTGTTTATGTTTATTAACAATATTATGCTGATAAGGAATTCTCTATTAGCTACTTCAATAATTCTTCATACTTTATATTTAGCAATAAACTCATCGATATCTTTGATGTCATATTTTGGACGGCTGTTTTCACCGAATATGATTACTTTCAATCCTTTTTTTACCCACTCATTGATCGTTCCTGCAGACGTCCCCGTGTAATGAACTGCTTCTTTTTGAGTCAGATAGCGTTTAGGCACATATCCAACTAACAATGAGTCTAAGTCATTTTTATTGATAAATTTGTCATTCATATTGATTTCTCCTTATATAACTTATAATTCTGTTTTTATAATCTCCATATCCACCAATCTCACCACTGCTAAATTCTCTTTGCTTTTCGCTAACCGCTTGTCACATTCCATCGTGTTTTCAATGCGAATGATCGCTGAGTGATTATAGACGTGTTCTACATATCCACGAAACGGATAGATGAACTCCTCTGCTTCACATCGAACCATGTCACCGACTTTGACTTTTGGTTTCTTACGTGTTTTAGGATTCTTTGTCGGCATATCCAGCATTAAACCGCCGATACCATGACTACTAGCGTAAAATCCGTCTTTTAGTTTCATCTTTCTACCACCTCTTCCACTGGTACAGCAAATGGCCAGTATCTTTCATCTGCTGATTTAATCGTAAGTTCATCTAATTTTGCAACAAAACCTTTTCTAGGTTCTTTTGTAGGAAACATTCTAGTTTCATCACTTGTGATCTCATAATGTAGATACAAATACTCTGTTTTAAGCTCCGCTGCCTCTTCATCTCAAACTTCATATGGTAGTCTCACATAATACAACGGCTCTTTCTCGACCTCGTAGCCGTATAACAAAGCTTCTGTTGCTTTTTCTTTATTAAGATAACGGCTATCTTCAACAAGCCAGTTCAACAGCTCTTTTGTTCCTGATGGCGATCTATCATAATTGAGTTCATAATCAACACCATACCCCCAGCCCGCGCGTGTAATAAGAGAGATAGCATAAAACTTGTCACGTTTTTCCAGGACTTGTTTTGCCCAATCATCAAAAAACTTAGGCATAACTGGCTTTTGCGGTTCGTCTATTTTTTTCATTAACGTAATACCTGCATTCATACTCTCGTTATAGCAAGCAGCTATTGCATCATTTCCTATCGCTTTAATACTTTCTAACTTTTTGATTGTTTCCTGTTTATTCATCGCTGTTCCTCCTAAAAAATTAACTGCCAAAACAATATAATCACTTTCAATGATACAAATCCCACCAGTGCAATAATTACAGATATAAACGCACAGTTTATGAAACAGCCAACTAAGACGCTTGTTTCTTCTAACCAGTCTTTCATTACTGTTCCTCCAATAACTCGCTATTCTCGTATATATTTCCGATGACTTCATACGTGTATTCTTCAAACAGCTCTGTGTTAAAAATTCGATACTCTAAATCTTCATCAACAGTGGCACACACTAATCCCGAATGTCCTATTGAATTTTTGACAATACAAACTTTATTATCTAAGTAATCGAATCCATTTCGCATGCTGACTGATACTACATCCCCTTCAAATATCTCCACACCATTCTTATCTTTCATTCCTGTGGATTGCATGAGGTATTCAGGTAAGCATGAAAATCCTTTAATTTTAGCGTCCAATTCTTTCTTTTCGTTTATATAGACTTGCCCACTCCATATCACGATTTCATCGTTGAAACGCATAGTTTTATTGGGTTCATCCCACGGCTCGAAATCTCGTTATCATTCGCTGTCCTCCTAGTTCCTTGTCCAAAACATAAACCACACCAAATCTTCTTGTGTACCATTTACATAAAGATTCAATTCTGCTCCAACTGCAATCAAAATCCCAACAGTTAATAAAGTTATTCCTAACACTGTGCAGTCTTTTCCTCGCTTGTTTGTATGATTGATTAAATAAAAGCCGAAGATTGCTAGTGCTGCGCCCATCACACTCCAAAAAATTGTCATTCCAACCATTATTATTTCTCCTCCTCAATCTCACATGCCTGTTCAAACTGTCTAGTGATGTTTTCTAACGCTTTTTTGTACTCGATAATACTTTTTATCGTTCTTTCTTCACTTAACACGTAATCGCGTTGTATTGCCTTTAAACACGATGAGACAGTTTGAAAGTATCCGATATCTGCTCGTGATTCTTCTTTTGTTTCTGTGTAGCGGATGTTTCCTTCTTCGTCTCGTCTTACCTTCGATAAGACAATGTTTCTAGAATCACTGGTAATTCGATAATCTTCGATTCTCATGTCTAGCATTATTTCTCCTCCACATACCTAAACTGTCGTCCTTTTGAATCAATCCATAAGCTCCTAGCTCTATCCCAAATAATGTTTTTGCTTAATCCAGTAATTTCAGATAACTGTTCAGCAGTACCTGTTACTAGAATTCGATCACCATGCCAGATTGCGATTTTTCTCGGCGTTTTCCGTTTAGGCTTTTCAGTCCACATTGATTTACCGAGCTTTTGAACTTCTGCAACTATTTCTTTGTCTTCTTGCCAATTCTCAGAATGTGTCAGTTCGATGATTCGTTTCATTGTCGCTTTCTTATCCACGATCATTCCTCCAATCTACGAATTTCCCTTCTTAAGTTCTCTATGTGTAAATCGATTGCCTTCCTTGCCGTTTCATTGACCATCACTGCCTTTGTCCGCTCCAGATCGTCAATTTCACGCTGAATGCTTCGAATACGCATTTGAATCACTTCTTCTGTTGTCATGATGGACCACCTCGCTAAAAACGCTCTTCCTTGAACGTATTCCGATATTTTTTAGCTAATATCAACGGCACTTGATATTGATGACAGAACAACTTTGCCTTGATCTTAAAGTCTTTTGTCTGCATTCCTTTGACATCTACGACTTTGACAAGTTTGCCGTTTTTATAAAATGTGAAGTCGGGAATATACTCGATCTTGCGATACTTCTTTCCGTCTAGTTCAAATTTCGGCATCAGCTCAAATCGTTCCTGAAGTTTTACTTTCCAGCCGTTCGCTTCAGCTTGCCATAAGGCTAGATCGTAGTACTCTGCTTCTGCGATAGAATCGAACTTGATACCTCGATGGATAGTTTTTCGATTACGATATTTATTCATTCTCAAGAAGCGCCTCCTTCTTAGCCTGATAAGCAGCAAAGCGGGCTTCTAATTCTGCTTTTTTATCAGGATCTAGCGTCTTTTCTTCTTGAGGTTTGTTGACCCAATCAGGTAACTTTTCACGCCGTACATTGTTTTGACGTTTAGGAAGATAGTTTTGTTTTTTCTTGTTCTTAAAATCTTCTTGGGCTTTTTCTGCTGATTCCATTGTCTTAATTCCTTGATTACTCCATGAATTTAATATCGCTTCAACGTATTTTTTCAATCCTGGCATCTCAACGTTGTTTTCGAAAGCTAATTTAAAAGCAAAGAGAATCATATCTGCTCCCCAAGTTTTAATCATCGGTCCTAATGCTCCTTGCAAAAGTCCAGTAGGTGCTTTCCCCCAGTTTTTTTGGATGAACTCATACACGCCTATATCATCTTCTTTATTTGTCTTGTTTTGTTTTGTATTGTTTATATAAGCTGAAGGATTTACTGTAGAATCTACTGAAGGATTTACTTCCCTATTTACTTTCGGATTTACTTTACTATCTACTGGAATATTTCCAGTAGCGGAGTTTTCTACCGTATTATCTACTGTAGTTTTTACTGTAAAATTTCCAGTTAGATCAGAAAGAATATAAACTCCACCTTTTGTACGACCTCTCTTTTTATATTGAAGGAGTCCGTTTTGGATCAATTGATTACGATTGTTAATCAATGTTTTTTCAGACGTTTTAGTCATTGCTTGTAGCCTTGTATTGGCAATCGATAATTCGCTCTGCCATCCACTTTTGTTTGCTATAGCCATTAGCTTATACCAAAGCAGTTGGGGACCAGCGCCAAGCTCGTTATATTCAAGCCAATTGTCAAAAGCATTAAGCTGTCCGATGTAATCCAATTGTGTTCCTCCTTTCGTTTTGATGTTAAGAGGGAGATAACTCCCTCACTATTTGTTTAATGGTGGATTTGATGCATCGAATAATCCAGTTTGTACATCTTCTGCAACAGGTTCTGCCTCTTTTAGTTCTGGCTCAACTTCGGACAAAGTCGTTTCTTCAATCAAATTTTCGTTTTCATCTAATCGGAAAACTTTCTCATCTGAAGTAACTGCCGTTTGCATCTCTACTGACAAAATTCCCCATTTTGAAAGAAGGTTACGTAATACTGTCTTAATAGCCATTGCATCGTAATTATCTTTCCAAGCACCTGTTAATTTATCTTTGTCAAAGCCTTTGGCGTTCTTGATCCGATGGCTTTCAATTTCTTGTTTGGTCCAATAAACTGTTTTTTTGAATCCATTTAATAATTCGAAGAAACCTACATAACCGATGACTGTATCAGATTGTTTGGCTTTATAATCGAATTGAAATTCTTCTGTGAGAGGATTCCAGTCAATCAACTGACCTTCGTATATTTCTAAAGCATTTAGCGCTTTGTATTGACCAGATCGTTGTGCTAGCTGAATATAGCCCTTATACCCCAAGATAAATTGTGCTTCATTATGTGTAATCCATTCTTTTCCAACTTTTTCTTTTCTATTGAATGGAACAACATAGGCATATCCTAAATTTTTGTCGATGGGTAGATCCATAGTTGCTGCTTTTAGTGCGGAAGCAATAATGGTCATTGGTTCTGCTTTAGATAGATAGTTATCACCACCAACTAAAGTCATGAGCGATCCCATAAAAGAATCCGATTTTTCATGTAGAATATCAGTAAATTTTTTCTTCATTGCTGGCGTACTCATCAAAGCTTTAAAACCTAACTTTGATGGGTCAACCACTTGAGTATTTTGTTCAGTCAGTTGTTTTTTTAACGATTCATTTGTTGCCATTGTTTTTTTCCTCCTTCAGCGGTAATCCGCAAATCACACAATAATTCCATGATGGTTCTCGAAGTTCGCTTCTACACCGTGGGCATTTATTCATTATTTGATCTCCTTTTCGGTTAGTCTTCTTGATTCAGTAACGTTATAAATCTCTTCGTCATTTGCGATATCTGGATATTTCTCTGCTAGTTTCTTCGTGTTCATCCGTCTTGTACGAACAAGTTTCCAGCTGATAATGTTTCTTTGTGTGATACCGATACTGGCTTCACGTTTACCTAGCTCACTGATGATCTCGTTGTCCACTTGACGAATAGCCGATTCAATTTCTTTCTTGGTTCGCTTGAGTTCATTTTTCTGTTCAACTAGTTCATCGAAATGAATTGGTAACGTCGTTTGAACGTCTTCAACATCTGCATACTTCTCTTTCAAGAAATCAGCTGTCGCTTGACTACCATCAATAATTGGCTCGATACCTCCAAGAACGTTCGTTTCCCAAAACTCTACTAATTGTTCAGTGATTGTATCGATCAACTCTTGATCTCGTTCAATCCGCTTCCAGATAAATTTTTGACCACCGATTAAGACAGCGATGTAACAATAGTCTTTGTTTAGAACGTTCATGTAATGTTGAACTTGGCAGAGATAACTGAGTGGTACTTCTTCACCTTCCCACTCTTTGCCGAGAAATTGATTGGCTGTTTTGCATTCCAGAATGGCATTTTCTCCCATTACATCACGATCAATATTCGCTCTTAGAAACGGATGCAATGGATGTTCAAAGACTTGGTTTCTTCTGCGAACCTTTTTACCTGTCCGTTCTTGAAATTCTTTAGCAACAACTTCTTCTAAGATATTGCCCCAATAAGCTGGCTCGCTTGCTGTTTCTTCAAGTACAACTTGTCCTGTTTTTTCAAGCCATAATTGATAAGGTGATTTCCATTTGTTCAACCCTAAAATCGTTCCAACATCAGAGCCGCCAATACCTTTTTTACGGTCCTCAAGCCATTCTTGATGGCTCATTTCTAAAGTAGACTTACTCATCGTCTTCCTCCTCAAAATATGGTGTACCCCATTCTGGCGTAGTTAAATACTGATCTAATGCTTGTCCAAAATCGTTCATTGTTTTAGCCTTCCTTTCATGCTAAAATACAGATAAGATATTTTGTTATGTTGCCGATTAGCGATGGCCGTCGCTAGTCGGTCTTTTTTGTGGATGTTCTTTCATTGATTCGCGGACTAGATACGTTACCACTAATGTTCCAAATGAAATTGCAGCGAAACGCCAGTTCCAAGCTGAAAGAACGCTACCTATCAGCATCAGTAGCAGTCCTGCTCTGACGTTCATCCTAAAATTTGATTTCATACTTTTTTCCCCTTTCTAAAATTTGAAATTTCACTAGCTAAATCTTGGTTCATATAATTGTTTAAAAAACGGTTAACTTCAGCTTTGGGTATCCGTATCTCTCCAATCTTTAAGCAACCCAAGTACCCCATATCGATCAAAGCTTTTACGTTTTGTGGATTTGTTGTTATGGCCAATGCTGCTTCTGTAACTGAGTATGTTAATTTTTCAATGTTTCTTTTATTGTTGCGCTTCAAGACAACTTTTTTTGGAAAAATATTTTCCAATGTTTCCATTTCCATCATCCTTTCATATATCCTTGTGCTACCCAGTACGACAGCCGTTCCTCACTAAGCTTGCGAATATCGATTCCAAGTATTTCGCATAATGCACTTATTAGTGTGACTTCAACCATGATCTCGTCTAAAAATTCATAAGCATATGCAATGATTTGTTGACGATCATCAACAGTTAAGTAATTTACTTGTTTAAGAAGAATTTTTTCTACTTCTTGCTTCTTCTGTTTCCGCTCATCTGATTCAATCATTTGCAACTTGTCTAATGAAGATGGATCTCTTCTATAAACATCACCATCAATTGATTTGAATAGACCGAAAAACTCATGAATCACTTGAAGAGTAAAATCAGAATCTCTAAAATGATCCGTTAACGCCTGAGCATTTTCCAACGTCACGGGCTTCGTATTAAGCAATGTTGTCCAATCGCTTAATGACTGTTGAGAGACGTTGATTTGTCTTGCTATTTCCTTTTTGGTCTCACCACTCTTATTAATTACTTCGACTAACGATTCTCGAATAACACTTGATTTTTTTAACAGTTTAAACACCTCATATTCTTATTCGCCCGTATATCAATACGAGCAATTTTTTTATACTATTAATTTAAAGAATCAAACGAAAGCTGCTTCATCTAGTTCACATTCAAGCTCTTTTTGAACTTCTTCAACTAAACGATCAAGTTGATCATCTGTAGCACACTTGATGATGTGAACTAGTCTAGGTCTAACATCAAGTACGATGTTTATTTTTTCTTGTCGTGTCATTTGGCAATCCCCTCGTTTTTGTTTTTTGGCAACACTTCACTAAAAATAAAAAGCTTATCAAAATCTTTTTCAGAAAGTTCGAAAGCGTTGAGCAGTTTAGGAATCAATTCTCCGCCAATCCCACGATCTCCATTCAATATTCTATAGACCGTTGATGGAGCTACATCCATTCTTCTAGCCAATGAATATGGATCATCACCTTTTGATTGCATTAAGGAATTAAGTTCGTCTTGTTTAAGTAATGTTTTCATTTTTCACACCTCCATTGCCTTATAACAACACTATAATACTATTTTTGTCATTTGGCAACGCTTTTTGTTGCTAAATTGCAATTCTTTTTGCATTTGTTGCCAAAGGGCTATATCATTTATTTAAGAAAGGGGTTTTATCATGGAGTTTGGAGAAAAACTAAAAGAATTGAGAACCTCTAGAGGATTAGGAGTTAATCAGTTAGCATTAAAATCTGGAGTAAGCGCTTCTCAAATATCTAGATTTGAAAAAGGTGAACGAAAAGATCCAACTTTAGAAACTTTAAAAAAACTATCAGTTGCTTTAGGTGTGTCCATTTCCTACTTCGAAGAGAATTCACCCGTTAACGTGGAGCTTATCCCTGATTGGGCTAATGAGAATGATTTAATCGAGCTAGATAAATTATTAGAATCAAACGTGAACATGGCTTACGGTGGTGAAACTTTAACACCTGAAGAAATTCAGCGAGTAAAAGATATCCTTACAGCGACATTCTGGGATATAAAAAAAAGGAAGAAAAAGTAAAGTGAAGTGATTTGTATGGAGTTGGATGTAGTAAATCTAGTTGGAGATTTAAAGCGGAAATATCAATCCGCTAATCCTTTTATAATTTGTGAAAAAATGGGCATAAGCGTAGAATTTGTTCTTTTTCTAAATAACCCAAAAGGACAATTTCAGGAAATTTTAGACGAACCTATTATCTTTTTAAATGACAGTCTTAAGTACTCCGAAGAGCGTTTCTATATTTGCGCCCACGAACTTGGCCATGCCCTTTTTCACAAAGAACTATCTAGCTATTACGTCTCTACACGATTATCTAGGAGCAAATCAGAGAGTGAGGCAAATTGCTTTGCTGCTAATCTCATCGTTTCTCTTTACAAAGATGACACGGATCAATTTCCAAGAGAAGTTGATTTATTGACTAAACTATATGGACTTCCGAAAGATGCTTATAAATTTTTAATTTGAAATTTTTAATGTTTGAATAATTAAGTATTGAATTTTTTGACTTTGTGGGGAAAGTGATTACATAAATTCAAATACTTTTTGTTGGGAAGACTATCGCTCCCTGCCTTAGTGGGAGCAATACTATTAGGAGGTTTCATCATGGAAATGGAAAAATTTCAAGATAGCTTGAAACAATTAGGTAAAAGAGTGGTTGAATTAAAAGATAGTATTGGTACAGAAGAAGCAACAAAAACCTCATTAATTATGCCCTTCTTTGTTGCACTTGGTTATGACTTGTTTAATCCTACAGAGTTTGTACCAGAGTTTACTGCTGATGTAGGTATAAAGAAAGGCGAAAAAGTTGATTATGCAATTGTTCTTGACGGGCAACCAACTATACTTATAGAAGCAAAATCGATCAATGAAAAGTTAACAAAACATGATTCTCAACTATTTAGATATTTTGGAACCACTACTTCTAAATTTGGTATATTGACGAACGGCGAGGAATACAAGTTCTTTACTGATTTAGACGAACCAAATAAAATGGATCTTACTCCTTTTTTAACTATTAATATTACAAAAATTAAAGACAGCCAACTTCCAGAGTTAGCAAAATTTCATAAAGACAATTTCGACGTAGACAAGATTACAAGTTCTGCAGCAGAACTTAAATACTTAAATTCATTAAAGGCTTACCTGTCTTCTGAGCTAAACGAACCAACGGAAAATTTTGTCAAATATCTTCTTGGCGAAATTTATGACGGAATGAAAACAAAGCAAACTATTGAAAAATTTAAACCAATTATAAAAAAAGGATTAAACCAATTTATCGCTGAAAAAGTTAATGATAAATTAAGCGCTGCTTTGAAAACATCGGTTACTGTTGAGGATACAGAAACTAAATCAGATTCTGATACAACAGATGAAACTGATAGTGAAATTGTTACCACTCCTGAAGAATTAGAGGCCTATACTATTTGTAAAGTTGTTTTAGTAGATACTATTCCTTTAGACCGATTATTCTATCGAGACAACAGAAGTTACTTCAATATATTATTAGATGACAATATCAGAAAATGGATTCTAAGAGTTCGTTTCAATACAAATGGAATGAAAATTGAATTAAACGATGATAATCATACAGTTTATGAGTTGAAAGAGCCTATAGACATTTATAGCTATTCAAAACAAATTACTGATATAGTTCAAAAATTTCTATAGACTTTTGTTTGAAAAAAAATGACTGAATTATTACATTGAAGATCAGCCTTCGGGCTTTTCTTTTTATTAATGGCGACTATCACTGCCTGCCTTTAAATGGGAGTAAATCATTTAATTTTTGGAGGAAAAAATGGTGAAGAAAAAAGTTACAGGGGAAGATGGAAAAACTTACGTAATGAAGGAGAAAAAACCTTTTTATAAAAGAGTTTGGTTTTGGATTCTTGTGGTTCTGGTTGTATTCATCGTTGGTGGTGCATTAAGTGGTGGAGATGATAATACTGTTAAAAGCCAAACCGAGTCATCCACATCGGAAAATATCTCCGATACTGAATATTCTAGTTTAAGCGAATCACAATACTCATCAACTTCTACATCAGTTACATTAGAAGAAAGTAGCAATCCATCCATTTCTTCTGATTCATCAGTGGAATCATCAACTTCTAACGATGTATCGCTTGAATCTTCAAATGCACTTCAAGCTGCTAAAGACTATTTAGATTATTCTGCTTTTTCTCAGCAGGGACTTTATGATCAATTGATATATGAAAAGTACCCCGCTGATGCAGCTCAATATGCTATTGATAATGTTAACGCTGATTGGAACGAGAATGCACTTCAAGCTGCTAAAGACTATTTAGATTATTCTGCTTTTTCTAAAGATGGTCTTTATGACCAATTGGTATATGAAAAATATACGCCCGAGCAAGCACAATATGCTATCGATAACTTACCTAATTAATAAAAATTATCTTTAAAAGATTAATTTATTAGAATATAAAAAGATCAGCCTTCGGGCTTTTCTTTTTAAACACAAAAGAACGTAAGTTCGTACGCTTCTATTAAAAATACGGATTTTACATCTATTCCCTCTCTATATGTACCAAAAAAATTTAATTATCGTACTAATGACATAGCACTATGAAAGGACTGATTTTATGCGTGGCGGTGTGAGAAAACGCGGGAAACGTTGGTATTATTATTTTGAAGACATCAATGATGATGGCTCAAGAAAAAAAGTGGAAAAAGTTGGTGGAGATACTAGAGCAGATGCAGAAGCTACTTTACGAAAAATTTTATCAGATATTGACGAAACAGGACAATATTTTTTAGGTACAGATACTCGAGTAAAACAATACCTTGATTTTTGGATGGAGGAATACGTTAAACTAAATCTAAAATACAATACCTATGAAAACTACCGATTTACCATCAAAAATCATATAGATGGTTATTTAGGAAAGAAAAAACTTACGGATCTCTCCCCTGCTCTTTTGCAAAATTTCATCAATGATGAATTTAAAAAGGGTTACTCGAAGAAAACAATGACTATTACTCACTCTGTCCTTAAGAATGCGCTGAATATGGCGGTTTATCCTTGGGGGTTAATCAAGCAAAATCCTATGCTGTATGTAAAGATACCAAAATACGAAGAACGACCAACGACTAAAAAAGATCTAAAAATCATTTCTCTTGATGACTTTGATCATATGCTAGAAATTACTCCTGAAGGACATCCTTTCTATATTCCTTTGAATATTGGATTTTATACGGGAATGCGCGTTGGCGAAGTTTGTGGTCTGACGTGGGATGATGTCGATTTTTCAAATGGAACAATTACTGTAGAGAAACAAATGGTAAAGAATGACGGCGCATGGGTATATGGTACGCCAAAGACAAGCAGTTCCAATCGAACGATTTTTATTGGACAAACCTTGCTAGCAATTCTGAAAAAACATAAGAAACAACAATTAGAAAATCGAATGAAGTATGGAAAGCTCTACATTGATTCAAATGCAGTATGTACGAAGGAAGACGGTGAGCTAGTTACGCCAAGTGTAGTGAAATGGAATACTAGGAGGATATCGAATGCACTCTCCCTCTCTTTTAACTTCCATTCTCTCAGACATACTCATGCTACACTTCTTCTCGAAAATGGCGCAAAAATGAAAGAAATCTCTGAACGATTGGGCCACAGCAGAATTTCAATTACGATGGATACTTACTCGCATGTAACAGATAAGATGAGAAATGAAACGGTCGATATCATGGAAAATCTGAGAAAGAATTCGTAAGTTTTGCCACCGAAAAAAAACCACCGGTGGCAAACCGGTGGCAAATCCATGTAAACATGGTTTATTTTTTACACTGTTTTCAAACAAACCTTGCTATTTCTTCGGTTCGTCCTCATCCATTTTCAGAACGGCCATGAAGGCTTCTTGCGGAACTTCGACTGAGCCGATTTGTTTCATCCGCTTCTTCCCTTCTTTTTGTTTCTCTAAGAGTTTACGTTTACGAGAAACATCTCCACCATAACATTTAGCCAAGACGTTTTTACGCAAGGCTTTGATGTCTGAACGGGCAACGATTTTTTGTCCAATAGCTGCTTGGATTGGCACCTCAAATTGTTGGCGTGGGATTAGTTTTTTCAGTTTTTCAACGATTGCTTTTCCACGTTCATAGGCAAAGTCTCGGTGAACGATAAAGCTTAATGCATCGACTTTTTCTCCATTCAGCAAGATATCCATCTTCACTAACTTGCTTTTTTGATAACCAGACATTTCATAATCCAATGAGGCATAGCCTTTCGTGCTTGATTTCAATTTGTCGAAAAAGTCAAAGACAATTTCAGAAAGCGGAATATTATAGACGACATTTACTCGGTAATCATCTAAATAATCCATCGTAATGAATTCTCCCCGTTTTCGTTGAGAAAGTTCCATTACTGCACCGACAAAATCATTTGGGACCATGATCTGTGCTTTGACGAATGGTTCTTCTACATCCTGGATCGTTACAGGTTCAGGAAAATCTGCCGGGTTATCTACTGTAGCAGTCGTACCATCCGTTTTATTAACATGGTAAATAACGGATGGTGCAGTCGTGATCAATTCTAGATTGAATTCCCGTTCCAAGCGTTCTTGGACGACATCCATATGAAGAAGTCCGAGGAATCCACAGCGGAACCCAAAACCTAATGCTTGAGAGGTTTCTGGTTCGAATTGTAAAGCAGCATCATTCAATTGCAGTTTTTCTAAAGCTTCCCGCAAATCGTTGTAACGAGAAGTATCAATTGGATAAAGACCACAATAAACCATCGGATTCATTTTTCGGTAACCTGGTAAAGCTTCAGCGGCAGGATTGTCTGCTAACGTTACTGTATCCCCTACTCGTGTATCTTGGACAGTTTTGATACTTGCTGTGATATAACCGACATCACCGACCATCAAAAAGTCTCTAGCAACTGCTTTTGGCGAGAAGACCCCGACCTCTGTAACATCAAATGTTTTTCCATTACTCATCAGTTTGATTTTGTCTCCGGGTTTGACCATACCGTCCGTGATTCGGACATTTAGAACAACGCCGCGGTAACTATCATAAATAGAGTCAAAGATCAAAGCTTTTAGCGGTGCATCTAAGTCTCCACTTGGTGCAGGAACATATTCCACGATCTGCTCGAGAATATCTTCAATCCCAATCCCTGATTTGGCACTAGCTAATACAGCTTCACTAGCATCAATTCCGATTACGTCTTCGATTTCTTGACGGACACGTTCGGGATCTGCTGCGGGTAGGTCGATTTTATTGATGACTGGCAGGATCTCCAAATCATTGTCTAAGGCTAAATAAACATTGGCCAATGTTTGGGCTTCGATTCCTTGTGCTGCATCGACCACTAAAACGGCACCCTCACAGGCAGCAAGGCTTCGAGAGACTTCATAGGTGAAGTCGACGTGCCCTGGGGTGTCAATCAAGTGAAAGATATATGTTTCTCCATTTTTCGCTGTGTAATTGAGTTCTACAGCATTTAATTTAATCGTGATTCCACGTTCACGTTCCAAATCCATCGAGTCTAACAGCTGATCTTGCATTTCGCGAGACGTCACAGTGTGCGTCATTTCTAAAATACGATCGGCCAATGTAGATTTCCCATGGTCGATATGAGCGATGATCGAAAAATTACGAATCTGCTCTTGGCGTTCTTTCATTTTCTTTATATCCATAGCGTCTCCTCTTTTCATATAATCAGCACTTTCCATTATACCAACGAAAAGCAGTAATTTAAAGAGTTTTTAATTAGTCAGCTATAGAAGTTTTTTTTGTAGAATTTTGCTATACTGTTATCAAGCTAATAAATGGAGATGAAAAAATGGATCAAAAAGATTTTAGAGAAAATCTTGAATTAAAACCGGTCACTCAAGAACATATCGATCAATTCAATGAATTGCTTTCCTATGTGTTCCAAGTGACTGAAGCAGATATCGAGGAAAGCGGGTTTGAGAATAAACGAGCTTTTATACGTTCCAAAAAACCGATTTTGGAAGTATCGAAAGTGTTCGGATGGTTCCACGAAAATAAACTGATCTCTCAAATCGCTATCTATCCTTGTGAAGTCAATATTCACGGTGCACGTTATAAAATGGGTGGTGTGACTGGAGTTGGAACTTATCCAGAATATGCTAACCATGGATTGATGCAAGATCTAATTATCGTTGCATTGGATAATATGCGCAAGAATAAGCAATGGATCTCTTATTTGTATCCTTACAGTATCCCCTACTATCGGCGTAAAGGATGGGAAATCATGTCTGATAAACTTTCCTTTAAAATCAGAGATACACAGCTACCTAAACAAATCCCAGTAAGTGGTATGGTTGAGCGATTACCAGTTGATAATCCAGACGTATTTTCCGTTTATGACAAATTTGCCCAACAAAACCATGGTGCTTTATTCCGCAGTGATTTTCATTGGGAAGAGTATTGGCGTTTCGAAAATGAAGATGAGCGCACAGCCGCTGTCTACTACGATAGCAACCATGAACCAAGAGGTGTTCTATTCTACTGGGTAGCTGAAGAAATATTTCACGTAAAAGAAATGTTCTATCTTGATCAAGAAGCTCGAAATGGCTTATGGAACTTTATTTCCGCACATTTTTCCATGATCTACTGGGTACATGGAGATATTTATAAAAATGAGCCTTTAGCATTTTTGATTGAAGATAGTCAGATCAAAGAGCAGATCGAACCATATTTTATGGCTCGGATCGTTGATGTAAAAGAATTCCTTCAACGGTTTCCGTTTGTTGGAACAGCTGATGCTTTTCATTTCATCATTGAAGATCCTGTCGCTCCTTGGAATAATGGCGTCTTTGCTTTAACATGGGATGAACAGGGAAAAGTCCGTGTCTTGAATGAACCTATAGGAAACCCTGTTCGATTGAATATCCAAACATTGACTTGCTTGATGATGAATTATCGACGTGCTTCTTATTTGGCAAGAATCGAACGGTTAGAAACAGATGAAGAAACACTGAAGTCACTAGAGCGTATCATTCCAAACATGGAAGCTTACTTTAGCGATTATTTTTGATAAAAAGGATGATGTTTAGATGAAAATTTATTTTGCCGCACCAATGTTTACTAAAAGTGATTTGTTATATAACCAACAGTTAGTTAAAGAAATCAGAGAGCTCTCTTCTGAGCTTTCGATCTATCTTCCTCAAGAAAATGAAGCAATCAATGACAAAACTGCTTATGCAGACAGTCGAATGATTGCTCTTGCTGACACAGAAAAAGTGTTGGCTAGTGATTTAATGATTGCTTTACTAGATGGGCTGACGATCGATGCCGGGGTAGCATCGGAAATCGGTGTGGCTTATGCGAAAGGCATCCCAGTGATCGGCTTATATACTGATACTCGACAGCAAGGCGGAACCCACCCGAAAAAAATCGCTGCACTACAAGAAACAGCTGAAAATCAATTTCACTACCTGAACTTATATACAATAGGTCTGATCAAATTGAACGGAAAAGTGGTTTCTTCAGAAACTGAGTTGCTTTCAGAAGTAAAAAGATTTTTAGATGGAGGGACTTTCAGTGATTAAAGAAATCAAAAAGGTGCAAATAGCTTTACTTGCTTTTGGCATATTCGTTGTCTGCTATAATTTTTATGAATTTATCACACAAAAATATTCGACTTCTCAAGGAATCACATTTATCGTGGAATCTTTATTAGGGATTGCATTGATTTTCATGCCACAAGTCATTTTGAAAGTTTTCAAACTTAAAATACCAGCAGCAATCGTTTTGTTTTACTGGTTTTTCTTGTTCATCTCTGTCTTTTTAGGCACAGGGATGCATTTGATCAGTATCATCTCTTTTTGGGACAAAATTTTACACGCTGTGAGTCCAATGGTCCTGACAGCTCTTGGCTATGGATTGATTGGTTACTTGATGAAAGATGCTGAGATATCAAAAACCAGTCCTTGGTTGTTCCTCTTATTCGGCTTTGCGTTTGCTGGACTTTGCGGCGTGTTTTGGGAGTTCTGGGAATTCTTATGTGACCAATTCTTAGGCATGAATCTTCAACGCTTTGCTGCTTCTGACGGCACACTGTTTGTCGGACGAGCAGCATTGATGGATACGATGGGCGACTTGCTGACAAATACGATAGGTGCTGCCTTGATGGGATTGTTTGCTTGGTCTCAAAGTAAAAAAGATGAGCGTTATTTTGAAAGTTATAAATTAGAAAAAGTAAAAAATATTAAATAAAAGAGATTGTGGCAGAAGCGGGCAGCTTCAAGGAATTTCGACTTATTTTTTGAAGAAGCTACTTCTGGAATTTATTCGGAAAAAGGGGGTGTGACACTAGTTGTGTCACACCCCCTTTTTCTTTCATAGTCTCAATTTGAAGATTAGACGATTTCTTCTAGTTCTTCTGTTTTGAAATGAAGTTGTCCATCAAGTAAAGTAATCGTTACTTTTGATTTAGGCATAACATGCCCTGCAACGATTTCTTTAGCTAGTGGTGTTTCTACTTCCTTAGTGATAAATCGTTTCAGTGGTCTTGCACCATATGCTGGTTCATAAGCATTTTCAGCGATCCACGTTTTGGCTTCATCACTGATCGTCAACAGGATTTCTTGATGTTCCAGACGTTGTGCCAATTGTGCCACCATTTTGTCAACGATACCTTTCACGTTGTCTAGGCTCAATGGTGTAAATAAAATCGTGTCGTCGATTCGGTTCAAGAATTCTGGTTTGAAGTTTCCACGTAATAGCATGTTGACTTGTTCAGCCACTGCTTCTGGAATCGTTCCATCAGCAGTCACGCCTTCCAGCAGTAACTGTGAACCGATATTGCTGGTCATGATCAGAACCGTATTTTTGAAATCTACTACTCGCCCTTTTGAATCAGTCAAGCGTCCGTCATCTAGGACTTGTAACAAGATATTGAAGACATCGGGATGCGCTTTTTCGATTTCATCCAACAAGACGATTGTATAAGGATTTCGTCTGACAGCTTCCGTTAATTGACCACCTTCTTCGTAACCTACATAGCCTGGAGGAGCTCCGACTAGACGAGACACAGCATGTTTTTCCATATATTCACTCATATCGATCCGTACCATATTATCTTCTGAGTCAAACAAGTTCTCAGCTAACGCTTTCGCTAATTCGGTTTTTCCGACACCAGTTGGTCCTAGGAAAAGGAAAGAACCTAGAGGACGATTTGGGTCTTGCAATCCAGCACGTGAACGAATCACCGCGTCACTGACCGCATCAACTGCTTCATCTTGACCAATCACTCGTTTATGAAGTGTTTCATTCAATTTAATCAGTTTTTCTCGTTCACCTTCTACAAGTTTCGTTACGGGGATACCCGTTAATCTGCCAACGACTTGAGCAATCTCATTTTCGGTAACGGACTCTTGAACCATCTTAATCTCGCTGTCTTTTGCTTTAGCTTCTAATTCCTTCAATTCTTTTTCTAATTGAGGTATCGTACCATGACGCAACACAGCAGCGCGTTCTAAATCATAGTTATTTTCTGCATCTTCTAATTCGTGTTTTGCTTTATCGATTTCAGCACGTTTTGCTGAAACAGAATTGACTTCTTCTTTTTCTGTTTCCCACTGCATCTTCATCGCATTTGCTTCTTCACGAAGTTCAGCTAATTCTTCTTGCAAATTTTTCAAGCGTTTTTTACTTGCATCATCTGATTCTTTTTTCAGTGCAGCTTCTTCGATTTCCAACTGCATCAAACGTCTAGTAACTTGATCTAATTCCGTTGGCATAGAGTTCATTTCTACCCGAATCGTTGCACTGGCTTCATCGATCAAATCGATTGCTTTGTCCGGTAAGAACCGATCAGTAATATAACGGTCAGATAAAGTAGCTGCTGCTACTAATGCGTTGTCATGGATGTTAACACCATGGTGGATCTCAAAACGTTCTTTTAATCCACGCAGAATACTGATCGTATCTTCCACTGTTGGTTCTTTGACTAATACCTTTTGAAAGCGACGTTCCAACGCTTTGTCTTTTTCCATATATTGACGGTACTCATCTAAAGTTGTGGCACCGATCAAATGTAATTCACCGCGAGCAAGCATTGGTTTCAACAGATTTCCGGCATCCATACTTCCTTCTGTTTTTCCTGCCCCTACGATATTGTGGATTTCATCGATGAACAAAAGGATACGTCCATCACTTTTTTTGACTTCTTTCAAGACTGCTTTTAGTCTTTCTTCAAATTCACCACGGAATTTTGCTCCAGCGATCAATGCACCCATATCTAATGAAAAAATCGTTTTATCTTTTAAATTTTCAGGCACATCTTTGCGTACGATACGTTGAGCAAGCCCTTCAACGATTGCCGTTTTCCCTACACCGGGTTCTCCTATCAGAACAGGATTATTTTTTGTTTTTCGTGAAAGAATACGGATGACATCACGGATTTCTTCATCACGACCGATGATTGGATCCATTTTTCCGCTTTTGACTTGCTGTACTAAATCAACGCCGTATTTTTCTAATGCTTTGTATTGTTCTTCTTGGTTTGGTGAGGTCACTCTTTCTCCTCCTCTCATCTCTTCGATGTTTTTACGTAATTCTTTTTCAGATAATCCGTTTTTATTCAAATAAACAGTTAACGGATAATTTTTTAATTTCATCAACGCTAAAATAACGACTTCCGTTGAAAGAAACTCGTCGCCGAAGCTTTCACGTATTTGGTCTGCTTCATTCAATAATCGAAAGAAATTCTGGCTGAGGTTTTGTCCATATTGGACGTTTCCACCAGAAACAACTGGATACTCATCCAGTAGACGATCAATTTCATGTTCAAAAGATTCGACATCCAATCCGGCATCCGTATAGAAATTTCGACCAAAATGATTAGGTTGTAAAAAGATTTTCCATACATGGGCAATGTCGATATCTTGGTGTTTTCGAGTGACCGCAATCTGTTGAGCTTCAGCAATCGCTTCTTGAAGCGTCGTAGTCATTTTCTCAATATTCATACAGGTATACCCTCCTAATTAAAGGTAAGATCACTTATTTCTTTGATCTTTACAAAAACTATTATATCGCTTTGGTCAATTTTGGTCAAAATATACACATATTTTTTTGACTTTTTTTCTCGTCTTATATAAATCTTAAAAAAACAAAATTGATTGTATGTATACAAAAAAAGGGCCAAACAAACGTAAAATTATCTTATCCATTATATCTATTTGGCAAGCGTTCTTTTTCAATAAAAGAATAACATTTCAGCTGTTTGGATCTTTTTTCATTGATTATTTATGTTAAATATTTGCTTTTCATAACTATTTTTTTACCACTGTGTTTCTTCCATACGATCTTCTAATTCTCGAATTGCGTGAGACAATTCGTCTATTTCTTCTTTTATTTCGTCAAGTGTCATCCCACTCGCACTATATCCTTTATAGTAGGCAGTCATATAGTCTGTGTCTTCTAGTCTCTGCAGCCGATTTCTGAGATTTCCTAAAAGTTCAAGATCAAATTCATCATATAGTTCGTTCGTGTTCATTTCTGTCCCTCCTTGTTAGGCTAATGCATTCGGACTTGGAAGCTGAGGCTCTTTTCCTTCTCGAGCTAATACCCAATCGTCATTGTCCCACATTTCCGTTTGTCGGCGTCCGTGAAAATAATCCCATCTTGAGTCGATTTCCATCTCAATGAGCTTTCCTTTGGCTCCTAGTGTGACCCAGTTGTAGCTTCCATTTCGATGAGCAAATTTGATCCATTGAACAGGTAATGTTTGTTCAACGCTGTTTTCGTCCATAAAGCTACGTTTTTGCTGTTCTATGCGCATAAATGTCAACCCTTTCGCATAAGTTGGAACGAGCTTATGAAATATCTTTTCAGCTAAAGATTTGGCCTGTTCGATTGATAACAATTTTCCTTCGGGTGTTTCGGACAGATTCTTAAAACTGACTAAATGATTATCTTCCATGACTTCAATGATTCTTGGTCCATTATAAAGATAGATTCCTTGGTTTTGATAACGGATGATGATGACTTTCTTTTTGTTTCTTTGTTCTATTAATTCATTGACTAATTCATAATTAGTGGGAATTTCTTCTAGTCCCTTTAGTACGTTTGATGTGTTTTTCATGAGGATCGCCCTTCTATTCTTCTTGTGCCAATTTTCCTAACAGATACTCAAATGTTCCTTGCTCATCAGCTGTCAATTTTGATAGAAATTTCTTCTGAGCATTTTCTACAGATTCTACTACTTGAGCGTGAAGTTCTTGTCCTTTTTTTGTTAATTCTAAAAGAAAACTTCTTCGATCTTGTGTACTTTTTTCTTTTGTCACTAACCCCATCTTCGTCAACTTCTGTATTGTTCTGGTGACATTGCTTCCATCCAATCCGGTCAATTTGATTAATTCTTCTTGTTTCAATTGGTGATAATCATGGATTTTCACAATAAAGTAATAATTCGTTGAATTTAATTTGAGCGGAGCTAGTGCTTGGTCTAATTCTTTTTGATAAGTTCGGGTCAATTTGGCTAACCACTTCAAATTGCTTTCGCCTTTGTTTTCCATTCTTCTCCTCCTTTTAGTTGACAAACTATTCTCGCAAGGCATATAATTGCGTGCGCAAGCATATTCTAAAACAAATAATTGAACTTGTCAATTTGTAGGATGCTCAAAAAGATTTTTAGGAGGAAAAAAGATGAGTCAAACAAAAAAAGATGGATATTAATAGCAATCTATCTTGCTACATTTATGACTGCAGTCGAAACCACGATCGTCATCACAGCTGCTAATGCTATTGCTAATAGTTTTGGTCGTGAAATTCCGATTGCCTTACTGTTTTCTAGTTACTTATTTTCCAGTGCATTGTCAACACCTGTATTCAGCCGTCTGGCGGATCAGTATGGAAAGAAACCGATTTTTATAATTGGATTGCTCTTGTTTATGACAGGTACTTTTCTTTGCGGTATTTCCCAATCATTTTTTATTCTGGTATTTTTTAGGATGGTTCAAGGAATAGGTGCGGGAGGAATCGTGCCCATTACTTTCTCTCTGATTGGTAATTTATTTGATTATGAATCTCGTGGAAGAATAATGGGATTGAATAATTCAGCATGGGGGATTGCTTCGTTAGCTGCTCCTCTTTTAGGTGGGCTATTGGTCGAAAACTTTAGTTGGCACTGGGTGTTTTTTATAAACATTCCTGTTGGCTTAATAACGATTTTGATCTTACTTTTATTCTATGATGAAGAAAAACGTCCGTCTGTCTCTTTTTCTTATCAAGAACTGGGACAATATCTCTTTCTGATTACAGTTTTATTTCTTTTACTAGTTGGTATCCAGATAATACCAGATCATTTTATACTTGGTGGTGGCGTCTTCCTTTTTGGCATCCTTGTTTCTTTCATTTTGCTTTCCTATGAAAATAAAGTAAAGGAACCAGTCTTACCTGTCGAAACATTGAGATCATCTGACTTTCTTTTGTTCAACCTCGTTACTTTTCTCATGAATGGAGCAATGATGGGGTTTCAGGTATATCTTCCGTTATGGATGCAGACGCAACTTTCTTTATCACCTAGCCCTGGTGGTTTAGCGCTTTTACCTTCCTCTATCTTTTTTATTACTGGATCGATGATTGCTGTGCCATTAGGAAAACATTTTGGAACGAAACGTTTATTAACCTTTTGTATGGGGGTGAATGGTTTAGTTTTTCTTATTTTAGGATTTCTACCGCAAATGACTCCTTATTTCGTTTTCCTTATCTTAGCCTCTTTTTCAGGATTTGGTACTGGCACAAAGGTTACTACAAGTGTCTTGTCTGCACAAGCTTTAGCTACAGAAAAAAATATCAGTACGGTATCTGGTTTCATCACCCTTTGCAGAAATCTAGGTCAAAGCTTCATGATCACTTTTTTTGGTATCGTATTCCAATTGTTTGGTAAAAGTACTTTTTCAATTGATGGTTATCAGGGAGTATTTTTTTCTGCTTTGTTTGTTGTTCTATTAAGCACCTTAATGGTTCTTTTAAAAAAAGACAGTCAAGAATAAATGCATTGGTAGAGTTGCTTCAAGAAAAAATGTTTTACATGTTCAAGTGACATAGCTTCCTAATGTTTTTCTTTTATTAAAAAAGGGTAGATCTTATAAAAGACCTACCCTTGATTTTCTTTATTCTCTTTTTTTACTTCTATTATTTCTTCTTTGATCACTCTTCGCCGTTCAGCAATCACATACACAAATCCATAGAGAAATGGCAAGATAAAGGAACTGAAACGATACAGTAAAAGCGAAGAAACTGCGTCAACTGTTCCAACAACTGGTCTGAATAATAACAAATAGACAAATTCAAAGGAACCAATACCAGCAGGCGTAGGAATAACCCCTGAAAGCACTACTGCAAAGCTGATAAACGAAATGGTCAGTAGAAAATCTATTTTAGGATGGTTTTCAATCAGAATCAAATAGGGAAGTACATACCAAAATACAAGTTTTAACATATTCCATAGATAAATCCGCAATAGCGCAGTCCTGTCTTGGATAATGGTTTGGACCGTTTCCCTTAAAGAGTAGATCTGCTGATTGCATGTATCCACCCATTTTCGCAAACGCTCACTCTTAAATAACTTATTCGATAAGCTGACAAAAAATATTTGGACATTCAAGCTGACGGACATCGCCAATAAAAAGGCAACAATCACGATCGTCAAAAGGATACCAGCGATGATAAACCAGATCATTGACGGACCATTAGAATAAAAAAGAGAGAATTGGATGACCAAGCCAGCTAATGCATAAGTGATCACTGCCAGTTTGTACATAATCATATGGAGTGCTGTCACCCCTGCTCCCTGGGATAGCTTCATTCCTTTTTTGTTATAAAAATAAATCTCCGAGATCAGCGTTCCTGTACCAAATGAAACGATTCGGTAAAACGCAATATAGCTAGAGGTCAAGAACCCATCTTTCGTTGTAAAATTCGGCGCGAAAGGTTCAGCAATTTCTTTGATTGAGCGCCCTTCAGCGATTTGGTAAACTGTCCCTAATATAACAGCGGCTGCCAAAACAACAACACTGGTAGACAGCAATTCGGCAAAGATATCTGCAAATGATTGATTGATTAAATAATAAATAATGGCAAAAATCACAATCAGCAAAAGCAGATTCAGAATGATTTTAGTTTTCGTTCCTTTAGACGACATCTCCTGCTCCTTAATGGAAAAAATAAATGAGAATCAAATCAACAAGTACACCTGCAGCGAATCCTATAGTAAACTTCTTTTTCCGCGTTTTATGATGGAAAACTTTTCGAGAGATCAATCCTCCCAAACCACCGCCTAACAGGCTGACAAATATCAAATTATTCTCAGGAACACGCCAGCCGCTAGTTCTAGCCTGATGTTTATCATACCCCATCAGACAAAATAAGTAAAAATTCACAATGAAAAGGTAAAACCACAAAGGATTGTGTAACAATACATCCATTACTCTTCTTCCAACTTTCTGTTAACTACTATTTCTAAGCTTTTTCTTCTTTCTTTGGTGAATAAACTGTTAATCCTTTTGATACAACAGATAATTCAACTGGAAGATCATCTGTCGTGTCTCCATCCGTTCGAGTGCCCACAGATTTTTCCTGCGCTTGGATTTTCATGCGTTTGGCTGTGAAATAAGTAATGCCGGGGATCGTATAGAATATGCCTCTCATGATTCTAGGCAAATAAAAAATAAATCGGAAAATATCTAAGGAAGGTACGATCGTTACATGGAATTTTCCATCATCCGGGGTCGCTGAGTCGTCAAAATTTGTAAAACCGCCCACGGAGTTAGACATCGTGACTGTCAACAGTTGGGATTTTCCTTTCCAATGCTCCTCGTCTGTTTCTAAATCCAAATGATACTTTTTCTTCTTCAGCAATAACTTAAAAAACTTCTTGATAAAAATCCACGAGCCATAACGCTGTTTTTCTTCTTGACTGATCCAAACTGCTGTATCTGCTAAGATTCCGATTGTCAGTGTAGAGATAATGACTTCATCATTGACTTGACCATAGTCTATTTTCCGCACATTGCCTTCCAGGATCACGTCAGCAGCTTCTTCTTTTTTGAGGGGAATCTCAAGAACACGTGCAAGGTTGTTGACAGTTCCACCTGGAAGTAATCCGACATGGTATTGAGATAATGTTTTTTGGAACGCTTGGACGATATGATGAATCGTGCCGTCTCCACCTATAATTACTAAAGTATCAGCTTCTATGGCTTCTGCTTTCTTGACTAATTCCGCATCATCAATCGATGGGCCAGTTTCAGCTAGTTCTACATATAATTCTGGCTGCTTTTCTTTTACATAATCTTGAAACCAGCGTGCTAATTTCTCACCCTCATCTTTCCCTGAACGTTTGTTATAAAAAACTAGCAGCTTTTCCATTCTTTACCTCCTATTTACTCTTCAAAAAAGAGGGCGGGACAACCAATTCCATTGTCCTGCCCTTTAGCCTTAGACAGATGACATTCCATCATTGGGACGAACGCCTTGTCATAAGCTGTTCTTTTTCGATTTTAACTCTTTGTGTTCAATTCTGCAATTTTTACAATCACGTCTGTTGTTTTTTCCATTACTTGTAAAGAAACAAATTCGAATCGTCCGTGCATATTTTCTCCTCCGGCAAATAGATTTGGCGTCGGAATACCCATGTAAGAGATTTTTGAACCATCTGTTCCTCCACGAACTGGTTCGATCACTGGAGAGATACCAAGCTCGATCATTGCTTGTTTCGCTAATTCCACGATGCTCATATCTTTTTCAATGATTTCTTTCATGTTGTAATATTGATCATACATATCTACTTTGATTCGTTCTTGATCAAATCGCTGATTCAACTCTTCTTGGATATGTGTGATTTGTGCTTTGCGTGCTTCGAATTTTTCACGATCATGATCGCGAATGATATAACTCATAGAAGCTTCTTCAGGATTCCCATCCAATGCCATCAAATGGAAGAAACCTTCGTATCCTTCCGTTTTTTCTGGAACTTCATCGGCTGGAAGCTGATTATGAAAATCGATTGCTAACTGTAGAGCATTGATCATTGTATCTTTTGCCGTCCCTGGATGTACATTTTTCCCTTGGATCGTAATATTTGCTTGAGCAGCACTAAACGTTTCATACTGCAACTCACCTAAAGGACCACCATCGACTGTATAAGCAAAATCTACATCGAATTGCTCAACATCGAATTTATCAGCTCCGACACCGATTTCTTCATCAGGACCAAAAGCCACTTTGATGGTACCGTGAGGGATAGAAGGATTATTGATCAAGATCTCCATTGCAGTCATGATTTCCGCAATCCCTGATTTGTCATCTGCTCCCAGTAATGTACTGCCATCTGTTGTGATCAATGTGTGGCCTTCATAATTTTTCAAATTTGGAAAATCTTTTGTATTCAATGTATAGCGTTCTTCCGCATCTAGTACGATCGTAGACTCGCCATCATAGTTTTCAATGATTTGTGGATTGACTCCTACTGCATTAAAATCTGCTGTATCCATGTGGGAAATAAATCCAATGGAACGCACTTCATGATCAACATTGCTTGGTAATGTTCCCATAACGAATCCGTTATCTTCATTATAGAAAACATCAGCTAAGCCTAACTCTTCTAATTCTTTTTTCAATTCTTGCGCAAAAGCAACTTGTGTCTGAGTCGATGGAGTCGTTTTGCTTGTTGCATCGGAGCGTGTTTCTGTTTTGACATATCGTAAAAAACGTGGCAAAAGATTTTCGTACATAGTATTCTCTCCTTTTAATTAAATTGAAATGGGTTTGTATTTGTTTCAGAAACGAAAAAGTTAATATCCCAATTTTCCTCTTGTTTCCAAGATTCAAATTTCTCGATAAATCGTTGCTTGCATAACGATTCAATATAATGACCGGGATCAATTGCGATCAACCCAGCGCTTTGCATATCATGAGCCGTATGATAATAGATATCTCCCGTGATATAGACATCTGCTCTTTGGGCGATTGCTTGCGGATAAAATTTTTCACCGCTTCCACCGCAAATCGCAATGCGCTTCACAGAGGATTTTGCATTTTTTGGCTGGACTATTCTAAGTCCATCTAGTTGGAACGCTTCTTTTACTTGTTCTACAAATGCCTCTATAGAAATTTCTTGCGGCAATTCACCTACTCGTCCTAACCCAAACATTTCGACTGGTTCATCTATAGCGAAAAGATCATAAGCAGGTTCCTCATAAGGATGAGCTGACCGCATGGCTTGAATCACTTGTTTTTCGATAGTTTCCGGCAAAATAACCTCAACTTTTGCCTCTTGAACTTGTTCTGTCTTCCCTACTTTCCCAATCGCTGGTTGTGCACCAGCTTCCGGAGTAAATCGACCGTGTCCAATCGAGGTAAAACTTGTACCGGTATAATCACCTTGTGTACCAGCACCAGCTGCAGCTAATACTTCACGCATTTTCTGTGCATGATCCACAGGTACATAAACGGCCAGTTTTTTATAATGAATCTCATGAGTCTTTACTAAATAACTCTCCACTTCAATACCGAGAAGTTCACAAAACCAGTCATTCAGTCCATCCCAAATAATATCCATGTTCGTGTGTGCTGCATAGACGGCAATATCATGTTTCAACAAATCTGCATACATTTTTTCTTGTGGCTGATCAGTAACCAGCCGTTTTACAGGACGAAAGATTGGAGGATGTTTAGCAATCAGCAAATCGATTTTTTTCTTGATTGCTTCTTCGACCACTTCTGGACGAACGTCTAATGTCATCATTACTCGTTGGATTGGCTTATCCAATGTTCCGATATGCAGTCCGACTGGGTCTCCTTCTTCAGCTAGCCACTGAGGACAATAGCTTTCAAACTTTTGGATGAAGGTGCGTCCGCTGATTGTCATGTCTTTAAAACCTCCTCAATCATTTCGATTTCCTGCTCGATTTGTTTTTGACGTGCCTCTTGATTAGCTGCTTGTTTGAGCTGTTCACGGATAGCTTTTCTTTGTTGAAGCTCTCTTGACCATTTTGATTTGAAGATCTCACTTTTCTCTTCAAGCAGAAATGGCCCGAACATCAGCTCCATTTCATTGTAAGTAACTGGTTTTTGTTTTTTTTCGGCTACAATGATTTCATATATTTTTTTATTTTCTTCAAGTATTTTTTCTGATTGGATTTTATACTGATTTTCTTGCAGCCAAGATCGTAATGTACGCTCTCCGATGTTTGGCTGAAGGATCAAACGTTCTTGTCCGCTTAAGCGTTGATTCAACTTGCCAGCTTCTAGGATATCTCGGATCAGTGAACCTCCCATACCCGCAATCGTGACAGCTGTAATACCATCTTGTGGCTGGATAGCATCTAGACCATTTGCAAGGCGTACGGTGATACGGTCTTCTAATCCATCTTTTTTGACTTGCTTACGTGCTGATTCATAAGGACCTTGAACGACTTCGCCAGCAACTGCATATTCGATTTTTCCTCTTAATATCAATGCAACGGGTAAGTAAGCGTGATCTGATCCAATGTCTGCTAAACGAGCGGATTCAGGGACAAAGTCACCCACTGCGGCTAAGCGCTGAGATAAATCTAAATGGTTCATAGCTTCACTCCTTCTAGATAATTATAGCATTTTCCAAATAAAATAAGGAGACTAGGAATAAAAAAATTCCCATATCTCCTTAAAAAATATACCTTTTCGTTCTATAAAACAACATTTTCTTATTTTTGAAAAAATGTTGTTGGTTATTTGTTCAATGAAACATCAATAATCGAATCTCCAGGAACTTGCGGTGGGATAGACATCGTCATGATCGGCATCTCAACTAATGTAAATTGGACTTTGTCACCGATTTTTAATTCATTTATGTCCACGCTTATTTTTTCAGCAGTAGCATTTAAGATCACTCCGTCATTGCTGAATGACGTTCCCATATTCGCTGGATCTTCTTTGGCCATGACGTCGACGAGTTTCAACTGAAGCGTTTCTTCTTCTGCTTCTACTTGAGTGATACTTTCAATCATTCCGACAAATATGCTTTGTCCCTCCGTTTTCGTACTGCTTGTTTTTACTGTTTGACCCGCATCAATCGAATCAACAGAACCTGTGTTGCTATCTGCGCTACCGCAGCCTGCTAAAAGAAAAAATAGACCAACTACAGATATACTAGAAAAAATAGCCCTCATAAAAAATCCTCCGTTTAAGTTTCTGCATTACTTGTTGCGGTGATTGTCTCCGGTCATTTCTGTCCATATAATGATTCGCTGACCTGCTTTTACTACTAGGTCAAATGTCAGTTGGACTTGT
Source organism: Enterococcus sp. H57 (assembly GCF_003112495.1). Taxonomy (NCBI): domain Bacteria; kingdom Bacillati; phylum Bacillota; class Bacilli; order Lactobacillales; family Enterococcaceae; genus Enterococcus; species Enterococcus sp. H57. The sequence goes on along the minus strand of NZ_BEHC01000072.1, from coordinate 19,178 downwards.
CAACTGTTCAACCATTGCGTCGGTTGCGACCAGTCATTTCGATTTCTTTTGTCAAATAACGTATGCGTTCCATTATCCGTTTCGCTTTTAGCGGCTCTTCATCTCCACGTTGAGTGACGGACAAATGCTGTTCCAATTCATCCATTGTAAAATTCGATGAGAAGAAGGTTGGTAACTGTTCCTGCATCCGATATTGAAGGATAACACCGAATACTTCGTCTCGTATCCAACTACTCATCGCATCTGCACCAATATCATCGATCATCAAAATAGGTGAACGTTTCACTGCATCTAACTTTTCTGCCACTTGATCTTTTCCGATTGCCTGTTTCATCTCAACGGCAAATGTCGGAAAATGGACTAGCGTCGTGGTGAATCCAGCAATCGCTAATTCTCTCGCTGTTGCTCCTAATAAATATGTTTTTCCAATACCAAAACTTCCTACTAGATACAGTCCTTTATGATATCCTTTTGGATCAGCAGTATATTTCTCTACAAAATCTAGGGCTTCTAAGCTCGCATATCCTCGTCCATCTGTACGTTCAAAGTTTTCAAAAGAAGCCGATTGAATATCTTTTGGCATATCCATTGCTTTTACTCGGCTTCTGATTTCTTCTTGTCTTTGCCGTGCTAACAATGCTTCCGTTGGTACATAAGTGACATCCACATAATGAAAATTCAACGTCAGCTTCGGCTCATAGCCGGGAGCGATCATCGTTGGATCGTTTTTTTGATATTTACGCTTTTCTTGCACGAATTCATACAATTTAGCGTAACTTTTTTCAATATCCGCTTGTGTCAATTCTTCTTGGTGTGCGCTTAGAAAAGCTTGAACATCCGCATCATTTAAGACTTCAGCGATCATTTCAGCATACTTTTCTTGATAATTGCGTTTGCTGATGATCCTCTTCAATTCTTTGCCTACGTCTTCCATTAGATGTCACCCTCCTTTTTTGCCAGGTATTCTTTAAAACGGCGGTCAATCTCTGCTTTTTTCTCGCTGCTGATCTGTTTTTCATCTTTTGGCTGGTTGACCCAATCAGGAAGCTTTTCCCGTCGAACATTTCGCTTGCCAGTTTGATAATTTGTTTGCTTCTTTTGTTTTGATTGTTTTGCTTGATTACTTATTTGCCGAATGTGCTGGATTGCTTCTTCTGCTGTGGCGATTTTCTTTTGTGCCCATTCATTTGCCACTGTATTTACATAACTGGCATTTAAGCTAGCATTATTCTTGATCACTAGTACATAATTCAGCAAAACATTGATCACGCTACTGGAAAGACCTGATTGAGAAACAAGATCTTGCAGTAACCAGTTTTCTTGTTTAGAAACATATCCGCCTTTTTCTGACTTGATTGCTTCCAGATATTTCATCGGTGGAATGCTCTGTGCTTCTTTTATCAGCTGAAGCGCTGCGTTTGTCAAATGTTCGTTTGACGAGGGTTCATTACTGTTTTCAGAAACCGCAACTGTTTCTTTTGTTTGCTTCACCGGACGTCTCTGCATTGCCAAAATGGCTTTTTGCAGTTCTTTTTCAGATACTTTTTGTTCACTAAAGTCATAAGATTGACTGATCAGTTCGCCAAGTGTCAATTCATCGAAACCGTAAAGCTGATGATACATGTCGACTTGTTTGATGATTGGATCATCAAGACTTGCAATATGTTTTTTTGCCAGCCAATCATTCAAAAACTGCCAATCGAATGTCGAATCTGCTTCAAGTAATGCTACTGATTCAGATTCTTCAAAAGATTTATTCAGTGATTCGATGTTTTCTTGATTAGCAGCGTACACTGCTTCATTGAAGCGATAAACATCTAAAAATTTTTTTGTGATTTTTTGATATCCCTCTGCTGTATGCCTTTTAGGTTCAAACAATTTGGTAAGCTTCTGGAATCGTCGTTCACCAACTTTTTCCAGAAGAAGAAAAGCCAGAACAGAGTCTTTGAAAAATGCTTTAGGAATGAGTGGTTCTAACAGCTCATAAATAAAACGAGGTCCCAGATCACTATCTTCTTTAAAATAAACATCCAGTAAGCCGATTCCTTCTAGCTTTTTTCTTGCATCATAAAATTGCGGGATACCACAGCCTAGACTACTAAGCAGATCTGCATGCATCCCTTCAGGACCTTTGCCACATTCTTGAGAGATTTCTGATAACAGGGTGAAATAGATACTCAAGGCTTCTCCGCCGATTAGTGGCTGATAAAGATACAGCAAGGCGTTCTTGCTGTCTTCTCTCAGCGGAGCCGCTTTTCTTCCTTGGTAAATATTTTTTGGTTGAAGCTCTTTCCAAGCATTTTCCAAGGAAATGCCTCCTTTTTGTTTCTTAATTGTTTTCTTTATTGTTTTCTTTATTGTTTTCTTTATTGTTCTCTTTATTATTTTCTTTTGCTTTATCCACGATATCTTGCAATTCTTTTAAGAAAACAGACATATCTTTGAACTGGCGATAAACACTTGCAAAACGAATATAAGCGATTTCGTCTAAATCAACTAAATCTTCCATCACATATTCACCAATTAGATTCGTCGATACTTCGTTTTCTCCGAGACTGCGTACGCGGTTTTCGACATGGTTGACGATTTGTTCCATTTGTTCCATAGCTACAGGTCTTTTTTCTGCTGAACGGATGAGTCCTCTTAAAATTTTATCGCGATTGAACTCTTCGCGTTCCCCGTTTTTCTTGATTACTAATAACGGAGCAGCTTCAATTCGTTCAAATGTAGTGAATCGGAACGAACAATTCTCACATTCGCGACGGCGACGGATCGCACGTCCATCATCTGCTTGACGGCTGTCGATTACTCGTGAATTATTATGTTGACATCTGGGACATCTCATTTTGTCTCACCTCTTGCATCGCATTTTTATATAAAGGGTGTGTCTTTCTTTACAACTAGTTGTATTATAACACGAAACAAATCACAAACGCGACTGTCCTACCAAAAAAACACGGATATAAGAACAATTTTTTCTACTTTCATGCGTAATTGTGTTCCCTGTCCTTACCAAATTTCAATTTTCCAATACTGATCACCTTGATTACTGAGAAATAACTTACACAAAAGCTGATTTAGTCATCTAGCACAAAAAACTTGAAGCAGATGAACACCTTCTCATCTGCTTCAAGTCACATCTCGATTTTTTACTATTTTATAACTTCTCTTCGATTCCTGTATAGTGTTTCATTCGCTGTTCCTCGATTTTTTGCTCATCGGGAATGTGGTCACTTTCTGGGAGCGGTGTTTTACTACGATCAGGTGTCGGATTTTTTCGTTCTTGAGTCAAATCTTGCCGCTTCGCTTCTTCTTCTGCCTGCTGGTCTTCTATTTCATCGATTCTTGCTTGGTACTGCTTTTCTTTTTCTTCTGCTGTTTCTGATTGCGTACGACCTTCATCGATTAGATTTTCTTTATTGAGTATCTCGCCGATTTTTTCTTTTGCGTTACCTACGACTTTATCCTTTTGATTTTTTAATGATCCCATCGCTATCCCTCGCTTTCTATACTCAGGATAGCAAAATTGACACAGATACTCAAAGAAAGCGATTAGCAAAAAGCCAATTTTCGATTTGTCCCACAAGTTTTTCTTTTGTTCCATTGTTGTCGAACAAAATATCCGCACGCTGCTTTTTTTCTTCGATTGGAAGCTGACTACTAATTCTCTGCTGCGCTTGTTTTAGCGTCAGTTGATTACGTTTCATCAAACGCTGAAGCTGAGTTTCTGGCGTAGTATAAACGACAGCTACTGCATCCATATAGTGGTCATAATGACCTTCGTAGAGCAATGGGATATCTACAATTACTAAAGGATGATTGGAACTTAGAGAGGCGATTTGATCTTTTATCGCTTTTCGGATAAACGGATCTAATAGCTGATCAAGTTTTTGCCGTTTTTCCTTTGATGGAAAAACAATCATCCCAAGTTTCCCTCGATCTAGCTGCCCATCAGACTGCAATACCTCTTGGCCAAACACTGATACAATTTTCCTCAGAGCAAGCGTTCCAGGCTCAACAGTTTCTCTGGCAATCACATCGCCATCGATCAAAGGAAATCCATGAGACTGAAAGACTTTGGCTGCCGTACTTTTACCGGTAGCTATTCCACCCGTCAAACCTAAAACAAATCCTACTTTGCGATTTTTAGCCTTTGACAATTCGGACAATAGTGCGTCCCCCTTTGTGCCACTTTTGTTTTCACGATCGGCGTCCCACAACGTATACATGGTTTGCCAGTTTGCTGATAGACATGCAGTGCTACTTGAAATCCGCCTGATTCTCCTAATGCATTCAAATAACTGCGAATCGTGGTACCTCCGGCTTCTATTGCACGATCCAAAACATCAATGACCGATAGACGTAATTGTTCTACCTCTTTGGGGCGCAGTGTGTTCGCCGGTTGTTCTGGATGGATCTTCGCTTCCCATAATGCTTCATCTACATAAATATTACCTAGACCAGTCACTAGACGTTGGTCTAGCAGCAATGGCTTGATTGCTTTGTGGGACTTTTTCAGTCCATTTGCAAAATCTGCTAATAAGAAGCTATCTGGCAAAGGCTCAGGTCCCAATTTCATGATTCCTCGGTAAGTTGCACTTGCTCCTTTTTCGACGATTGTCATACGACCAAATTTTCGTACATCGTTGTAGCGAAGTTGGCTTCCATCCTCAAAAAAGAAAAGTACATGCGTATGTTTATCGATTGGTGTATTTTCTTTCGTAAATTGATATTTTCCTTCCATTCGCAAGTGTGAGATCAGTTCATAATGATCGAGATGAAAAATTAAAAACTTCCCTCTACGTCCAATGGATTGGATGGTTTCGCCAACAAGAGAAGCCTCAAAGATGGGTGTCTCTGGTTGCTCGATGATCTTGGGCCACAAGACCTGAACTTTTTGAATCGTTTTTCCTACTACTAACCGTTCCAATCCTTTACGAACGGTTTCTACTTCTGGTAATTCTGGCATTTTTTCTTTTCACCTTCATTATATTGCTCTGTCTTAAACAATGTTTATTTTGCTTCGTACCACGTTTTTCCCCAACTGCTGTCAGTGATCAATGGTACATGAAGAGAAACAGCTTGTTCCATAATTTCCTTCACCAATTTATCTAATGATTCAAGTTCTTTTTCCGGTACCTCGAAGACAAGTTCATCGTGAACTTGTAACAGCATCGTAGCTTGAAGACCTGCTTCTTTTAATCGTTTATCCAATTCGATCATCGCGATTTTCAAAATATCTGCAGCACTTCCTTGGATTGGTGTATTGATAGCTGTTCGTTCCGCAAAAGAACGGATATTGTAATTTCTTGAATTGATGTCTGGCAGATATCGACGGCGGTGATACAGCGTTTCGACGTAGCCTTGGTCTTTTGCTTCGCGTACGATTCTTTCCATATATTCTTTGACACCTGGGTATTTTTCAAAGTACGTATCGATGTATTGCTGTGCTGCTTTTCGGCTGATTCCTAGATTTTGTGAAAGTCCGTAATCAGAGATGCCATACACGATACCAAAATTCACTGCTTTTGCCTGCCTACGCATATTTGGTGTGACATCCTCTGCCTTTTCGATTCCAAATACACGCATCGCTGTGCTGGCATGGATATCTTGACCTTCTAGGAAGGCAGCTTTCAAATGTTCATCATTTGAGATATGCGCAAGTACGCGTAACTCGATTTGTGAATAGTCAGAAGAATAAATCAGCCAGTCTTTTTCTCTAGGAACAAATGCCTGACGTATCTTTCTCCCTTCATCTAATCGAATCGGGATGTTCTGCAAATTAGGATCAACAGAGCTTAATCGTCCTGTTTGGGTCAATGTCTGGACATAACGGGTATGCACTTTCCCATCTGATTGGATCACTTTCAGCAGTCCCTCGACATAGGTAGATTGAATTTTTGCAATTTGACGATAGGTGAGGATATCCTCTACGATTGGTGCTTGTTCACGAAGCTGTTCCAGTACATCTACAGCTGTGGAATATCCAGTTTTTGTTTTTTTGATAACGGGTAATCCCATTTTTTCAAATAAGATCACTCCTAATTGCTTTGGTGAATTCAAATTGAATTCTTCGCCGGCTTCTTCGTAGATTTTTTGTTCGATCTCTCTTAAGCGAGCAGAGAACTCGCCCTTCATTTCTTGTAAGCGAGTCGCATCTACTTTGATCCCGCTTATTTCCATCTCTGCCAAAATGATAGACAATGGCAGTTCCATTTTCCGGAAAAGATCTTCTTGGTTTTTATCTGCCAGTTCTTGGCTCAATTTTGGTGTCAACGCATTGATTGCAGCTACTTTTCGCGCTAAATGAGCAAAAAAGAGTTCCTCTTCTTCTGGTAAACCTTTTTTCGCCCCTTTGCCGTATACAGCTTCATCTGATTGGATATCGTTGTATCCGTAATGAGCAGCTATTCCTTCGATATCTGTGCTTTTTTCATTCGTATCGAGAAGGTATGCACCTAGCAAGACATCAAAATCGATTCCTTTCGTTTTTCCAGTATAGCGGTTTAAAGCAACATAAGTTCGTTTCGCATCATATACTTTTTTCAGCCGAGTCGGATCAGTGATCCAAGAATGGAACGCTCGGTTTTCGAATACAGATAGATCGTTCGTGACATAAATTTTCTTTTCTGCCCCCCACGCTACTCCGACGATTTCCTCTGTATGATAATTGTCGCCCATCATTTCCACGTACAACGCCATATCCGTAGTAAACATTTCCTCTTTGAATTCATGAACGACTTCAAACAAAATATCATCCATTTTTACTTCTTCTTCTACGATATTCAATTTAGAAAGGAACTGATTGAAATCCATTTCTTTATAAAACGGAACGAGTTTATCGAGATTTTTCCCTTCATACTTCAATGAGTCGATAGAGACATCCACAGGCGCTAAAGTATTGATGGTCGCCAATTTTTTCGATAAGAAAGCCTGCTCTTTGTCATTTATCAGATTTTCTTTCATTTTGCTTTGCTTCATTTCATCGATATGTTCATAAATTCCTTCGACTGAGCCATATTGTTTCAATAGCTTGATAGCTGTTTTTTCACCGATTTTAGTCACACCGGGGATATTGTCAGAGGCATCTCCGGCTAGTCCTTTCATGTCAATAATCTGTTTTGGCGTCAACCCATCATATTTTTCCGCTACATGTTCTGGTGTATAGCTTTCGATATCGCTGACACCTTTTACAGTGATATCCACTTTTACTTCTTTACTAGCTAATTGAGTCAAATCCCGATCACCTGAAAGCACGACGACATCAAATTGATCTTTGTCTACTTTTTCTGCCAAAGTACCGATAATATCATCTGCTTCATAATTGGGCAATTCGTAATACTGTACCCCTAGTCCTGTCAACAAATCACGTATATATGGCATTTGTTCTTTGAATTCGCCAGGTGTTTTGGATCTTCCACCTTTGTACTCCGCATACATTTCTGTCCGAAAAGTCGTTTTTCCTGCATCGAACGCAACCAGAACATGAGTCGGTTGCTCTTTTTGCATAACATTTTCAAACATCGTATTGAATGCATAGATTGCATTTGTATGAAGACCGTTTCTATTTTTGAAACGTTCAAGAGAATTGTGAAGCGCAAAGAATGCGCGAAAAGCCACACTGTTCCCATCAACGAGTAATAATTTATTTTTTGTCATCTTCTTAACTCCTTACTGTAAAGTTCTTATTCATTCTAACAAAGAATCCTGCGGAATGCGAAAAGAAAAAGCGGGACCATACCAAATAATTCGGTATAGCCCCAACTGATGAATTTTTTTCTTTTTTAGTTGTTCCGTCCAAAGATTCTCAGAAACGCCAAGAACAAGTTGATAAAGTCCAAATACAGCTTCAATGCCATGAATACAGCAATTCCACTATGTGCTGTTCCGTTTGTCTGGACATAGATATTACGGATGCTTTGGTTATCATAAGCTGTGATCCCTGCAAAGATGACGACTAACAGTAGGGAGATGAACAGCTCAACTGCGCTACTTCTCAAAATGAAGATGTTCAAGACTAGTGCAATGATCACTCCGATTAAAGCTGCCTGTCCTGCTCTTCCAACCCCGCTAAGATCTCTTTTTGTTGTTACTCCGACAACAGACATCCCCATGAACATCAAAGTAGCTGTCAAGAAAGCTTGCGTTACTGTTCCAATATCGTAGTATGCAAGAGTAACCGCTAATGTTATGCCATTCAAAAGAGAGTAGGCAATAAATCCACCGATTGCTAAGCTCGGATTCTTTTGTGCTTTTACGCCTAGAACCATTACTAAAATCAGTTCAACGATCCACAGACCCACAAAGCCTAGTGGAAAATTATTGATAAAAGTTGCTAATTGCAAAGGAAATACCCAAAGAGCCAAGTAAGAAGTGACTGCACTAAGGGCAAGTCCCATACCTAAAAATCCATAAACTTTTGCATAAAAACGATTGATACCTGACATTGATGTACTTGGATTATTCATTCAATTCACCTTCACTTTCGATTGCTATTTCCAATTCAGGAACTTGTGGCGGTTGGACCATAACGACAGCATCCAACACACGATCTTCGTTCGTATTCTCCGCTTCTACAGAAATCGTCACCACATCCTTCATCTTATCTACTTTTATGACCTCAAACTGAAAAGTCAGTGTTTCATAATGGAAAACCGGTTCAATAAAATTGACAGAAAAATTGACAACATGTGATCCTGGTCCAGGAAGATGCTTTGAAATTGCACTTGTGATGATCCCCATCAGCATCACTGATGGAACGATTGGCTGTTGATATTCTGTTTTTTGTGCAAAGTCATGTTGGATATACAAAGGATTTGCATCATTCGTCAATCCCAAATACAGCAAAAGCTGGTTATCTTCAATAGATTCTGTTAAGGACAACGAGTCGCCTTCCTCGATTTCATTTATTGTTTTTCCTAGTTTTCTCGGCTTACCTATGTTCAAGATAGAAACCCTCCAGTTTATTTTTAATCATACATTATTGTACCAAAAGTAGCGTAAAAGGCAAGTTCTGCTCCCTTGATTTAACAGATTCCTATAGTTTACAGAGGTCGTCAAAAAGCTGCCCTGCATCAAGTAATAAGAACAGCCAAGAAAAACAGCTTCTCATGTTTTTGATTTGGCTGGACTTATTACCGCAGATGCAAGATTTTGAACGCCGTTTATCATAAGTTGCAAAAAAGGGAGCTTGGCAAGATTTTTGCCACTCCCCCTCTTTCTATTTTTATAAGGACACTGCAGTAATTGTATTACAGTACATTTTTCGTCGTGCTGCTTAAAAGTTTTTCATACGCTTGTTCAAATTTTTGAACATCTCCAGCACCCATGAAGATTACTACTGCATCATGATAATCTAACAATGGAGATACATTATTTTCTTTGATGACTTCTCCACCTTTTTTGATTTTCGCTCCAAGGTCTTCGATCTTAACGTTTCCTTGTTCTTCCCGAGCCGAACCAAAAATATCGCATAAGTAAACTTTATCAGCTAAATCAAGTGCTTCTGCAAATTCATCCATCAATGCAATCGTACGCGTAAACGTATGAGGTTGGAAAACTGCAATTATTTCTTTATCTGGATATTTTTGGCGTGCGCCATCGATCGTTGCTTTGATCTCTGCAGGGTGATGCGCATAATCATCGACTACGGTCATGTCTGCTACGATCTTTTCACTGAATCGACGTTTTACTCCTGGGAAAGTCAGCATTTCTTCTGCCACTTCTTTCAGATCCAGTTTTTCGAAATAAGCTACTGCAATAACACCTAAAGCATTTAAGATATTGTGTTTACCGAATGCTGGTACAGTGAAGTGCCCAACAAATTCATCCCCATGATAGACATCAAAAGCAGAACCAGAAGTTGTGCGTTCGATCTTTCGTGCTTGGATATCATCGTTTTCTGTGACACCATAATAATAAATCGGCACATATGCTTTTAATTTGCGTAAATAAGCATCGTCACCATACGCAAAAATAGCTTTTTTCACTTGTCCAGCCATTGTTTGGAAAGCTGTAAATACATCGTCGATACTTGTATAATAATCCGGATGATCAAAATCGATATTGGTCATGATTGCATAGTCTGGTGAATAGGCAAGGAAATGACGGCGATATTCACAGGCCTCAAATGAAAAGAATTCCGCTTGCGGATCACCATGTCCTGTTCCATCTCCAATTAGATAACTTGTTGGACGGACACCACTCAATACATGAGAGAGCAGTCCAGTCGTACTTGTTTTTCCGTGAGAGCCTGTTACAGCGATACTCGTATAGTTTTGGATAAAATGACCAATAAAGTCGTGATAGCGAATCACTTCCAAACCTAATTCTTTTGCTCGCTGGATTTCTTCATGTGAATCAGGAAATGCATTTCCTGCAATGATCGTCATCCCTGGTTTTACATTATCTGCGTTAAATGGCAGAATCGTGATATTTGCTTTTTCTAAATCTCTTTGTGTAAAGAAATATTTTTCAATGTCTGATCCTTGGACATTTAGACCTTGTTCATGTAAAACAAGAGCCAAGGAGCTCATTCCTGAACCTTTGATACCAACAAAATGATACAATTTATTTTGATTTTCCATTTGAATCCTCTTCTCTTATCTAGCGTCCATTCTTTTAGCTATTACATTCAACACGCTCCTCATTATCTTATAAACGATTGAAAATTTCAACCAAATTTATTTGGAAAGGAGGATTCGCTTGCTAAAATGGTCAAGTACGGGAAAAATCCGTTTTTATTGACTCTTTAATTCTGGTGTAAGAAGACCAAACTTCCTCTGATATATCAATGTGAGGAATAAAATCTTTTCCTTTCGGACCATAGCCGTTCTCATCGTCATGGAGTCGTTCCATTTCTCCTAATACTAGCGCATGGAAATATTCCTTAGGCCATTGATGATTCAGTTCTTTTGCTGTAAAGATGATCTCTTCAGAAAAGTGAAGGATTTCCGGCACAAATGGCACAGCATTCGCGAAAATAGTTTGTTCACTTTTCCATACTTTCTCAAAAGTTGCTTGAGTCCTGCGTTGCAGTGTCGGATCATTCATCAATAAGATTTTTTCTGGTACAGCTCCTAAGGAATGAAGAATCTCCAGTGAAAAAGTGGCGTTCTCTCCAGAATTTGTAGACTTCGATTCTATCAGAAAAGCCTTATCGGGCAAATCATAGACTTCTTTTAGATACTGACGACAGATTTCACTTTCACTCATGCCATCTTCAAAATGAAATCCTTGCTTTTCAAAATTCTCATAAAGGATTCTAGTCGCATGCCCCACCCCTCCGACCAAAAACAATTGATCTACTTGGCCATTTAAATACATTTGTGCTGCTTTATCAGCTAAGATAGGAAGACAGTTTCCAGCTAAAATAAGTGTAGGTGCCGTCAGTTCCTCAAAATTTCCCTCTTCAGGTGCGGCTAAAAAATTTAATAGCTGATTCCAGTCTTTTAGATTCCTCTGCTCACTTTTTTCCAAAGGCCTTCCATCCTTTCATCTGATTTTTTGTGCTTCATTAAAGTCTTCTCTTTTTGTCTCAATCCATTTGATTTCCCCATGACATCTTCCACAACGATATTTGCGTACATCGATTCTTCTCTTGCGGCAGATCGTGGCAGAACAATCTTGGCATCGATAATACTCCATCTTTATCTGTTTCTTCGTCAAGGCTGGTGCATAGCGCAACCCTCCTGTTTTTTTCAAAAGATACTTGAAATCCATATCTTTATGCTGATACCCTCTTCCAGCTAGATGAAGATGATAATGGCAAAGTTCATGCTTGATGATTCCTGCAATCGTCTCTTCGTCTGACTCTTCAAATAGCTTCGCATTAAAATCTAAATGATGATCATTTAAATGATAGCGCCCGGCAGTTGTACGTAAGCGTGGATTGAACATTGCTTGGTGCTTGAAAGGAAGCTGGAAGCTTTTTAATGATATCTCTTCTACTAACTGCTGCAGTTCTTCTTGTGTCAATTTTTGTTACTCCTCATTGTTACTCTTCATAAGGGGAAAGCATCGTCAAACTGATTCTGCCTTTTTTCGTATCGACTTGTTCTATCCAAACTGTTACGATATCTCCTACTGACACGACATCTGTAGGATGCTTGACGAATTTTTTGCTGAGTTTCGATATATGGACAAGTCCGTCTTGCTTCACACCGATATCAACAAATGCGCCGAAGTCAATGACATTACGGACCGTTCCAGTCAATTCCATCCCTGGTTTCAAGTCTTCCATACTCAATACATCTGTACGTAATAAGGGCGCTGGCATCTCAACACGCATATCTCGTCCAGGTTGTGTCAGCCCAGCTAAAATATCGGTTAACGTTTCTTCTCCGACTGATAGGCTTTCAGCCAGTTTCTCTACGGATAATCGTGTCAATTTTTCTACTGCTTCTTCTGTACCAAGCTCTTTTTCTGAAAGTTGGACTGAAGTTAATATTTCTTTTGCAATAGAATAACTTTCGGGATGGATACCTGTGTTGTCCAAAATGTTTTTCCCACCAGGGACTCGCAAGAATCCGATTGCTTGTTCATATGCTTTTGGTCCTAAGCGTGGCACTTTTTTCAATTGAGTTCGTGCGGTGAATTCTCCGTTTTCTTCACGATAAATGACAATGTTTTGGGCAGTTGTTTTATTCAATCCTGATATATGCTGCAAGAGCTGCGGGCTTGCTGTATTCACATCCACACCTACTTGGTTAACCGCTGTTTCCACAACAAAATCCAATTGTTCAGCCAAACGTTTTTGAGAAACGTCATGTTGGTACTGGCCTACTCCGACAGCTTTAGGATCGATTTTGACTAATTCAGCTAAAGGATCTTGCAGGCGACGGGCAATAGAAACAGCACTTCTTTCTTCAACTTGTAGATGCGGAAATTCTTTTCGTGCAATTTCGCTAGCGGAGTAAACAGAAGCGCCTGCTTCGTTGACGATAGCGTAATAGGTTTTATGGTCGGCGGATTTCAACTGCTCAGCCACAAAAAGTTCAGATTCCCGACTGGCTGTACCATTTCCGATAGCTACCATATCTACTTGATATTTATTAATTAATTGGATAAAAGCTGGTCCAGCAGCTTCTCTTTTTGCTTGCGCTGCAGGTTTATGAGGATAAATAACTTCGATTGCTAAAACTTTCCCTGTCGCATCTACGACTGCTAGTTTACATCCAGTACGATAAGCCGGATCAAATCCCAGGACAACTTTACCTTTTAGTGGCGGTTGCAACAAAAGATTACGGAGGTTTTCACCGAAAATAGCGATTGCTTGCTCATCTGCCTTTTCAGTCAATTCATTGCGCAGTTCTCGCTCGATTGCTGGCTGAATAAAGCGTTTATAACTATCCTGATAGGCTTCTCTGACGAATGAAGAAGAAGGAGAGGCAGGATTTTTGACTATTTGGCGATCCAAGTAAGCTAAAATTGCTGCTTCATCTACTTGAAGGAATACTTTCAGAATATCATCTTTTTCTCCACGATTAGTAGCTAATATTCGATGAGAAACCATTTTATGGACGGGTTCTGCAAAGTCATAATACATTTCATATACGCCTTTTTCATCTGCTTGCTCATCCTTGACATTGCTGACATACATACCTTTGTTATACGTATAAGACCGAATCCAAGTCCGAAATTTTGCATTATCGCTGACTTGTTCAGCAATAATCTCATGAGCACCGTGCAACGCTTCTTCGGCAGAAGAGACTTTTTTTTCTTTGTCAATATATTTTTCTGCTTCAGATTGCACCTCTCCATCTGTAAGCTGCATCAGCCACTTCGCGAGTGGTTCAAGTCCTTTTTCTTTAGCAATCGTTGCTTTTGTCCGTCGTTTTTGTTTGTATGGACGATACAAATCTTCCACTTGTTGCATTTTCACGGCTTGGGTGATTTCTGCTTCTAACTCGGGAGTCAGTTTCCCTTGTTCATCGATTAGCCGAATCACTTCAGTTTTACGTTTTTCTAAGTTTTCAAGATATGCATACCGCTCTTCGATTTCACGAATCTGGACTTCATCAAGACTTCCAGTCATTTCTTTTCGGTAACGCGCGATAAAAGGAACAGTGTTTCCTTCATTTAACAAATTAAGTACAGTAGTCAACTGCTTAGGACGATAGTCTGAAAGCTCTTTTTGTACAAGCTGAATGATCGTCTGGTTCAAATTTTCCGTCATTAAAATGCCTCTTTTCTGCTAAAAATTGCTTCTTTATTCTATCATACTTTTTATCCTGGGTTAAACTACTGAAAGAAACAATATTCTCTATACAAATAAAAAGAGCCGCAACAAAGTCACAGCTCCTTCATTCTTTCCATTAGTCAGATTCCATGCCAAGGTCCTTCGTTGTTCTGATATTCAATATCTTGAAGAATACCTTCCTTGTCAAAAACAACCCCATGCAATGACCCTCCGAATACAGCCCCACCGTCCATTCCGATTTTATGATCCTGAATCCAGAGGTCTGTTGTCTGCATATCTCCATGGAGCATTGGTGTAATCGTATGTCCAAATACAATTGTCTTACCTGTATTGTTTTTCCCTTCATGAAATGGTTCCCTTATCCAAATAAAGTCTCTTAGACTTGTCTTACGCCAGTCTTTCTTTGTCAAATCCACACCGGCATGGACAAAAAGATAATTTTCCCATTCATAATACAAGGGGCGCTGGACTAAAAATTTAATCAGTTCTGAATATCTCGATTGGATCATCATCGAGATTTCAGTTGGGGAGTATTCCTCCGATGCCCCTGGGTGAAGCAGGCTTTCAAACGTTTCTTTTCCACCATTTCTCATATAAGGCGCATACCAGTCCTCCGGTGATTGCAGAAATTGCAAAAAATATTCTTCATGGTTTCCCCGGAGGTAAATGGCTCCTGTTTCTTCGACTAATTGCTTTCCTAATAAAAAACATTCTTTTGTACGAGGACCTCGATCATTGAGATCCCCTAATAAAACAAGCTGATGGATCTTTGGATCATAATAGTGAATAAGTTTTTCAAAAAGCTCATATTTGCCATGGACATCCCCAATAGCATAAAGTAATGATTTCATATAGATCACCATCCTCAACGCTAGTATAGCGCATATTGGAAATGGTCGACAATCAAAACTATTGTTTTCTATTTGCTTAAAGCTGTAAACCGCAGTTCTGCTTCTTCTGGAGAGATTCCATGGTCTTGAACATAACGATTGCGCGGATGTTTCGCACACTCTATGCTACATGCTCCTAAATGTTTTTCTTCATTTTCAATGGAAGCAAGAATCTGACGATTGCACTCAGGATTGCTACAATTGATATATCGTTCACATGGTGTTCCGTCAAACCAGTCGCGACCGACGATTTGTTTATCTACTTGGTTGATATCGACAGCGATCCGTTCATCAAACACATACATCTTGCCGTCCCATAATTCTCCTTGGACTTCAGGATCCTTACCATAAGTAGCAATACCGCCATGCAGCTGTCCGACATCTTTGAATCCTTCACGGACAAGCCAACCAGAAAACTTCTCGCAACGAATGCCACCAGTACAGTAGGTCACTACCCGTTTTTCCATAAATTCTTCTTTGTGCTCGCGGATCCAGTCTGGAAGCTCTCGAAAACTGCGTATATCTGGGCGTACAGCCCCTCGAAAATGTCCCAAGTCATATTCATAATCATTCCGTGCATCAATCACCACTGTCTGTTCATCTAAAATAGCTTCTTTAAATTCTTGCGGTGAAAGATAAGCACCTGTCACTTGGTTTGGATCAATGTCCTCTTCTAGCTTTAAACTTACAAGCTCTGGACGGTATCTTACAAACATCTTCTTAAAGGCATGTCCTTCACTTGGATCGATCTTGAACATCGTATCAGCAAATCGAGGATCAGCTTTCATTGCTTCCATATAGGCAGTTGTGTTTTCAACGGTTCCAGACACAGTACCATTTATTCCTTCTTCAGCTACTAGAATACGACCTTTAAGATCCAAAGATTTGCAAAAGGCTAAATGATTTTTGGCAAATTCCTCTGGTTCTTCGATTTTTGTATAATTGTAATAAAGCAGTACTTGATAATCCATGTATTTCTTCCTTCCTTCTTTTCGTTCCTAAACAGTATAAAGAAGGCGTTCGCATTTGACGATTTATTTGCTTGTGTATAATTACGCATGGAAAGTTTTTTTGTTTACATAATATTATTATTTGAATTAAAAAGACTTCGCTTTCCTGTTTCGCACAGAAAAACAAAGTCTTTATTTCTATTATTTACCTGTAACCGCAAAGTAGTTGCCATCGGGATCAGCAAAGTTAAAGACATATTCTTCTCCAAGCTGTACCATATCACCTAATGTGACTGATTGCGTCTGCATTTTTTTATATAGTCCAAAGATATCTTTACTGTAAAACATCAAAGATGGGGCACTAGTAGCTGTGCCAGGTGAATGGGACTCAACAAATGCTCGATCATATAACAGAAATGAGGTTTGACTATCTTCAACTCCTACTTCAATTATAAGCGTCCCATCCATTTCTTGACGATCTTTTTCTGCAAAGCCAACTGCTCTCCAAAACGTTGCATTTTTTTCTACATCGTCCACATAAAGCATGATTTTTATTTCATTCGTAAACATCTGTTTCCTCCTAAACGATCTGTTCTAACATTCTCAACTTTGTCAGTTTACCATAGGAAAATGGGAAAATCTACGAAAGCTCTCAACAGAATCGTCCTACTTAAATACGCTTTTCTTTAATAATAAATAAGTTGGTTGTTTTTGTTATTTACGCTTTCACTTTTCGGAATAAATAATGTGTATTTATATGGAATAAATAAAAAAAAGAGGTCGTGACTAAAAACAAGTCACAACCTCTTGTTACTTAGTATTCTCATCTAAGTTACTTTTCTTATCATTTGACATCCAAAGATTTCTTCATTTCCAAATCGGCCTTTATTTGGGGATAAATATTATCTAGATGATAAAACATCATTGTTACTATCGAACAGATAATCAAGAGCATTGGTACATAAAGATACATCGCTTGAATGGCAAAAATTGCCTTTCCGGATTGTCTGATTTCTCCAGGTTGATACATTCCCCAAGCAAGTAAGGCACCCGCTACACCACCAGAAATTGCCTGTGCAACTTTCCCTAAAAAGCCATTAATTGCAGAAAGTGAACCAGAAACATTCACACCTGTCTTCCAAACACCAAAATCAACTGGATCTGCTTGCATCGAAAAATAAATACTTTCTTTTACTCCGTAACCAATGGCTGAAATAAAGGTACCAACAAGTATCAGTGTTATATTCTTAGCAGCAAACATGATAACTATCAATCCTAATAACTGGATACTTGCGGATAAAAGATATAAATTTCTTTTGCCTAATAGTTTAGCAAGTATAGGAACAAAAAAGTTTGCAAACATAGGAACAATTGACATAATCGTCGCTACAGTAATAGAAAGTGTCTTGCTTCCAATCACTACAGAAAAATAATAAACTAGTGCACTTGATTGAATAAAAAAACTGGTCCACATAAACAGGATATTGACTGCAAAGATCATCCAAGGTTTATTTTGCTTCAAAGACGTAAAGACCCTTTTGAATGAAGGATTTTTTGTTCCATGGACAGGCAATTCTCGAACAGCGGAGAATGTAAAAAAGAATAGTAGACAGCTGATTACGCCAAACATTCCCATGACAATCTTGAAGCCTAATTGTTCATTTCCCTTACCAAAAACAGCAACAAGTGTCAAAACAGATAAACTAACAATCGTTGCACCTAGGAAAGCAAAAAATTTTCGAGAAGTTGATAGTGCCGTTCTTTCTTCTGTATCATTTGTCAAACTTGGCAAAATCGATGCCATTGGTACATTTACTAATGTATATGCAAAAGACAAACCAAGATATGTGACATATGCATACACTAATTTTCCTGAATTAGAAAAATCAGGCACATTGAAACACAAAAAAGCAAAAAGTGCAAAAGGAACTGCTCCAAAAAGAAAATACGGTCGTGATTTTCCCCAGCGTGTATTCGTGTGATCGATCAAGTAGCCAACCAATAAATCTGTCACACCATCTACAAAACGCGTCACTACAAACATCAGGCTGATTGCTGCAGCGTTCAAATTCATGATATCCGTATAAAAATATAAGAGATAGAGCGAAATTACTTGCCAGATAAGATTACATGCGAAGTCAGATACCCCATAACCAATCCGTTGTCGCCATTTTGTCAACCACTTTCTTTTTAATAGACTCATTTGTGTTGTTTCCATAATAAGCCTCCTTTACTATATCTGCCAACAGAGATAACAGCTTTCATTTTTTCTTAAATCACGGATCAATTCATTAACAAGTAAGAACTGATCCATGTATTTTTCCTAATTAACTAACTATTTACCTATCAGATATTTCCCTATTAAATAGGCTGGTGTACAACTCCATGCATGACAATAACTATTTAAAATTGGGCTACCATATGGAGAAAAGGTTAAATCTTCTGGTTTAAAAGCTTCCCAAAATGTATCTGCACCTAATTCAATCATCTTTCCCCAATATTCTTTCATCAATTTTATAGCCTCTTCTTGACAATCGGCTATAAATAAAGCTTCCACCACATGATGATACATATAAGGTGTCGCAATTCCTTGAATTGGAAAATGATATTTAATCGTTTCTAGCATGATTTCCTTATTTGTTTGCTTGTCAAATACTTCGGCTAACACCATCCAAACTTGACTGGCAACATTTATTTCATTGTTTTTTTCAATGACAAACTGTTTTTTCTCATGATTAAATAGAGTTTGGTTTGAAAAGTTTATCATTTTTTCTAGTATTTCTTGATAGTACATTTCATTCGCTTCATTCGATAGTTTCGCGAGTTTTAAAAATCGTTTCAATGTATAGATCATGATTGCTTGTCCAGCAGTTGCTTTATCAAAATCATTCGACCAATCGACAAAGACAGGAAAATCTTCAGTCAGTACCAAACGCCCCTCAATATCAACTTGTTTTAGTGCTAAATCAATTGCCTTTTTAGCAACAAGATAAAGATCTGCTAAGACATTCTTATCTTTGGTATGCGCAACATAATCATATAAGGAAACCCGTGGTGCTAGTTAATTTTAATATCCTAAAGAATATCTCAAAGTTCCTTCAAAACGTCGTTGTGCTCGACTTAATAGAACACTGTAAG
>NZ_BEHC01000071.1:0-1062 GCF_003112495.1 Enterococcus sp. H57 | reverse complement strand
TCTTAATTGTCAAATTAAGTTAGACAGATCATCAATACTTACGTAACTCAAAAATACTTCCAAAGGTGTTCGATAATCCAGTGATTTTCTAGGAATATTATTTCGTTTAGATGCGACAGATTGAATAAAAAATTCATCTACTGAATTGAAATCCATAGATTTCAATAAACCATCTCTACGTAACAATCCGTTAGAATTCTCGTTTAGGCCTCTTTGAGACGGCGTTCCTGGATCAGCGAAATAAATGGCAATATCATTGACATTACTGATCTGTTTCCAATTTGAAAATTCCTTTCCACAATCAAAAGTGATGGATTTGAATAGGTTTTTCGGTACAGATTCAAACCATTGATTTAATTTTTTTTCAATATCAATCGCTTGTCTACCACACGGTTTCAATGTGATGATAACTTTTGATAATCGTTCAACTAAGGTAATTACAGCACTTTTATGTTTCAGACCTACGATAGTGTCACCTTCAAGGTGACCAAACTCATTTGAGAATTGGCTATAATCCTTTTCACGTTCATGAATAGAGCGGCGGAAAGTTTGTTTTCCACGTCTTTCTTGATGTCCATTCGGTTTACGCTTGCCTTTCATCGGTAAGTCAGAAGAATCAAATAGCCCCTTTTTGAACATACGATAAATGGTACGAGCAGAACAACTAATAGGAAACGCTGCACGACCAACAATCACATCGGGTGTCCATCCTTGAACAACCTTTCTTTGAATATATTCTGATTGTTCCTCGGGTAAAACAAGCGGACGTCTACCACAGTTTGATTTGTTTTTCTTATACTGTTGATAATATTCTAAGGCTGATTTTCCTTGCTTGAAGAACAGATATACTTTATGGATCGTTTGTCTTGAACGATTCAAGCAATGGGCAGTTTTAGCAACAGATTGATTCATTTTGAAATAAGACTCTATTATTACAAGTTCATCCGTTGTAAGATGGGTATAGGTCATTTGTACTCACTCCTTATAATTCTTTGGTCGGAACTATTTTGAGTGTAGCACAAATGACTTTTTTAGTTGTCTAGCTTAATTTTACAATCGGCG
>NZ_BEHC01000070.1:0-664 GCF_003112495.1 Enterococcus sp. H57 | reverse complement strand
CGCCGTTTGTATAATTAAGCGAGACAAATAAAAAAGCCATTTATGTTACACTCAAATTGTAATACCCGCTAAAGCATACAAGGAGAGTGAACATAAATGACTTATACCCATCTTACACCAAACGAGCTTGTAATGATAGAAGCATATTTTCATCAAGAAACTCCGGTTGCTATCGTTGCGAAGCAGCTTAAACGTGGACGCCAAACAATTTACAATGTCTATAACTTTCTCAAATGTGGTGGAACAGCACTTGAATACTTTGAACAATACAAAGAAAATAAGCGACGTTGTGGGAGAACCGAAATCATTTTTCCTGCTGAGGAAAAAGAATACATTGCAAAAAGATCAACTGAAGGTTGGACCCCAGACGTCATTATTGGCCGTGCAGAGCGAACCTTCTCTTGTTCAGTAAGTACCCTCTATCGCCGGTTTAAGACGGGAGAATTCAATGTTTTACATTTACCGATGCAAGGAAAACGAAAACCAAATGGTTATAAGGAAAAACGTGGAAAACAGGCATTCAAAAGAAATATTTCTGAACGTAAAAAAGATTATGTCGTTTTCGAAGAAGAATTTGGACATTTAGAGGGTGATACGATTGTCGGCATCCACCATAAAAGTGCCGTCATCACACTCGTTGAGCGACTTTCAAAAGCCATTATCG
>NZ_BEHC01000069.1:0-37927 GCF_003112495.1 Enterococcus sp. H57 | reverse complement strand
TGGTAAAATGAGTGCTTTTCTATACTTCAAAATATTTGAAAGTATAGTGTTTATACGGATAATCAAAAATTAGATATAAAATTTACGAAAAATAGCACATCAAATCACTGCTTTTTTCTTTATAATTTCTCGTACTTTTAAAAAATATAAAAAATAAAGAGGTTGTGACAAAAATCGTGTCACAACCTCTTATTCCAAATAAATGGTATTCAAAATTTAGTTCTATTTATTATCTTGTCTTATTCCGTATATCATTCCTCGATAATCCGACAATATAACTGACTCGTAATGACATAAAGCAAAAGATAGATAAGGATCAATAAGCCACTCACAAAATAAGCCAACCAGTAATCGGCAGTTTTTATATACTGAGTGAAGACATTGATTGCAAATACTGCGTGAGTGATCCCTAATATCATGGGTGGAAAGAAGGTAAGTGCGTTTTGCTCGAAGATCATCCGTCTGATCCTTCTTTGTGGAATCCCCAGCTTAGTCAATAGGTGATAATTTTCTTTTTCTTCCTCTGCTTCTGCTAATTGCCGGACTGTCAAAATACTACCAGTAGCAATAATCACGATCATCCCGACAAATAGTGTGACAAAAATATTGATACCGATTCGCCGATTGACTGCACGCAATTTTGAATAGCTAGAAGAGAAATTCAAACGAGAGCTTTCTTGGCTAAATTGTGCTTCCTTCATTTGGTCATCCGGAAGTTTCTTTGTGCTAATTTCTCCTTGTAGACTTCCATTTACGATATCATAAGAATAATAAACAGCATTGAGCCACTTTATCGACAGGTCATTGCTCAGTCGTTCATCTATTTTTTCATTATTTCCACCTGATACATCTACATTGACTACTTGATAATCCACACCTTTTGCTTTTTCAAAAACGGTATCATCTACAATCAGTACAGGACTTAGATATACCATTGTTTCGTCACCTAATACACTTGGAAGCATTTGTTGAATCTTCAATTCTTGATTATCTGGCAGTCCAATACTAGATCCATATAATGAAATATTCCGAAAAAGAGTTTGCATTTGATCAAGCAAAACAGTATGACCAGGTGATTTCAAAGAAATGTTCGGCAAATCTGGATTAACTTTTCTGAAGGCTTGATATTGTGTTTCTGTGATCAGATTAGCAGTTTGAAACATAGGTTCTTCGAGATTTTGACTATAGATACTCCCAATGACTTTATAATGCAAGGTGATTTCTTTAGTTATCTTCTGCCCTTCCTCTGCTAGAATCGGCTTGATTTTTTTCTCTGTCTCAACATCAAACTGATAGTCCATCGGGGAGGAAACTTTCTCCTGGTAGGATAAAATAGTAGAGATACTAGCCGTGCCGCCAATTGTCATTAAAGAAATTCCGAGAATGACTGTAATCAGAGAATTTGTACGCCAACTTTTGAGCAAATGAACTTGCGTGTTACCCATTATCAAAAAATTGATACCATAGTAATAAATCTTCCATTTACTCAATATGATCAAAAATAACCGAAATGTATAACAGAAAAACAAATAAGTACCGACCACACAAACGAAAAAAATTAAAAAAGGAAAAAAGAAAACTAATGTATCAAGATAATGATAACTGATCATCCATGAAGTGATTTCCCTAAAATGACTAGCTCCAAAATATCCGCTCGTTAAAAGCAGTAACCCGATGACTGCGAGTAATCGGTGCCTTGTCCTGAAGCGCATTGTTGAACTATCTGCTTGTTCTTTTTCTCCAAAACTTCGAATCATTGGATAGCGCCATATTTTCCATATTGAATATACAGATACTGCTAAAAGGATGATGAAAAAAGCAAATAAAGTATCTACTACTGATGGAATGGAGATAAAAAATGGACTAGTAAGATCCATATCCATCATTCGAACCAAAATCATTGAAAAGAGTTTGGAAAAAATAATACCGAGTAATATCCCAGAAATACAGGCGAACAATCCAATTATCATGATTTCTAACACATATATACCTGATATCTGCAGTTTATTCATACCAAAAAGCTGATAGATGCCTATTTCCTTTTGCCTTCTATTCAAGAAAAATCGGTTGGCACTGAATACGAAAAAAAGCAAAACAACAGTAATGATAAATCCGCCAAAACTCAATCCACCATCTATTGAAGTATCTTGACTTGCTCTTCTGACTAAAGATTGATCGTAGGTCATTGCGCTGAAGGAATAATAGATCATTACGGATAAAGTCAAACTGAAAAAATAAACAAGATAGCCTCGTGACTGCCGAAAAAAACTTTTAACGGCTAGTTTATACAGCATTCATTTTTCCTCCTCCGCCAATCGTCGCCTGCATGTCTATTACTTTCTCAAAGAACTCTCTTCTTGTCCCTCTTCTGACAACTTCAGAAAAAATCACACCAT
This sequence comes from Enterococcus sp. H57, assembly GCF_003112495.1. NCBI lineage: Bacteria > Bacillati > Bacillota > Bacilli > Lactobacillales > Enterococcaceae > Enterococcus > Enterococcus sp. H57. The sequence continues at coordinate 35,531 of NZ_BEHC01000069.1, read as the reverse complement.
CTTTAATAAATAAAATTCTATCGCAGTAGCTTGCTGTATATGGATCATGGGTGACTAACAGTATCGTTGCTTTTTCTTTTTGATTCATGGTCTTCAAGTAGTTCAACAATTCTGTAGCCGACTTCGAGTCCAAAGAGCCAGTTGGTTCATCTGCAAAAATCACTTGTGGCTGAACAACAAGTGCTCTAGCAGCTGCAATTCGTTGTCTCTGTCCGACAGAAAGTTCATCGGGATACCGTTTGAGCAGTTCTTCTATATTCAACAATTGAGCTACATGTCTTACTCTCTTTTCCATTTCCTCTTTAGTCATCCGTTCAACTGCTAGGGGCAATAGGATATTGTCTTTTGCATTTAGGGTATCGATCAAATTGAACTCTTGAAAAATGAATCCTAGTTTTTTTCGACGAAAGTCACTGAGCTCACTATTTTTCATTTTTGTGATTTCTTTTCCTTGGATCGAGACACTGCCCATCGTAGGCAAATTGATCGTGGACAAGATATTCATCAGCGTTGTCTTTCCTGCACCACTTGGGCCCATAATCCCAACAAACTCGCCTTCTTCTACTGTGAATGAGATATTATCTAAGGCTTTGACGGGAGAAAGTTTGCTGCCGTAGCTTTTACTTAGATGTTTCACTTCGATCATCTTTTCCAATTCTTCTCCTCCTCTTTCATTTTTCATTTCTATTTATTTGCATAGTAGCATATCTACGAATAATTTGCTCTTATGTTTTTGTCACTTTTACTTGGACTGAATAAAAAATTTTATTCAATTATTTTATTCAGCAAAATTAAATATGCAAAAAACAAATCCACCAGCTACAAGTTTTCACCTTTTTTCACAATAAAATATACACTACATATAGTATAGAAATCCAATTATACAGCACATTGAATACTATATATAGCCGATATTTAGTTGCTCCTTCCCAGATTTTGTTTTATGATAGACAAGAACAATTTAGCAGGAGTTGAAGATAATGAAAGTAAATTATGAAGAAAAAACTGTCGTTACTCAGCAGCCAGAGACATCCCAGATGAAAGTCATCAAACGCGATGGCCGCCATGTTGATTTCGATGAACAAAAGATCAATGAAGCACTGATCAAAGCAGAAAAGAAAATTCACGGCTCATTATCACCACTTACTTATGAAAAAATTCAAATGATTGCAGACTTGGTTGTCCAAGAAATCAAAAGCCGGTTTGCTGAAAATGTCAAAATCTATGAGATTCAAAACATCGTGGAACATATATTACTAGAAAAAAACGAATATGAATTAGCAGAAGAGTACATCAATTATCGTACCAAACGAGATTTTGCTCGCAGTAAAGCAACAGATATCAACTTTTCGATTGAAAAGCTAATCAACAAGGACCAAACTGTCGTGAACGAAAACGCAAATAAAGACAGTAATGTTTTCAATACACAGCGAGATCTGACAGCCGGGATCGTTGGAAAATCAATCGGACTGAAAATGTTGCCACCACATATAGCAAATGCGCATCAAAAAGGCGATATCCATTACCATGATTTGGATTATCATCCTTATACACCGATGACGAATTGCTGCTTGATTGATTTCAAAGGCATGCTGAACAATGGGTTCAAAATCGGCAATGCCGAAGTCGAATCGCCAAAATCTATCCAGACCGCCACAGCACAAATCTCACAGATTATTGCCAATGTAGCGTCAAGTCAATATGGTGGCTGTTCTGCCGACCGAACAGATGAATTGCTTGCTCCTTTTGCAGAATTGAACTATAAAAAACATCTAAAAGACGCGGAAGAATGGATCGATTCGCCAGAACGCCAAAAAGAATATGCAAAAGCAAAAACCAAAAAAGATATCTTCGATGCTATGCAAAGTTTGGAATATGAAATCAATACCTTATTTACTTCAAATGGACAAACTCCTTTCACTTCATTAGGATTTGGACTAGGAGAAAACTGGTTTGAAAGAGAAATTCAAAAAGCAATTTTACAGATTCGAATCAATGGATTAGGGAGTGAAAAGCGGACAGCTATCTTCCCTAAACTGATCTTCACTTTGAAAAAAGGTGTGAACTTAAACCCTGAAGATCCTAATTACGACATCAAACAACTAGCATTGGAATGTGCAACGAAAAGAATGTATCCTGATATTCTGAATTACGATAAAATCGTTGAATTAACTGGAAGTTTCAAAGTACCTATGGGCTGTCGTTCATTCTTGCAAGGGTGGAAAGACGAAAATGGTCAAGAAGTAAATGTCGGACGAATGAATTTAGGTGTTGTTACATTGAATTTGCCAAGAATCGCGATCGAATCAAAAGGAGATCAGAATAAATTCTGGCAGTTACTGTCTGACCGCTTAGAAATCATGAAAGATGCGCTTCTCTATCGTGTAGAACGTTGTAAAGAAGCCATTCCAGCAAATGCGCCAATTTTATATATGTATGGTGCTTTCGGGAAACGTCTTTCACGTACCGATTCTGTCAATGAATTATTCAAAAACCGTCGAGCTACTGTATCGTTAGGCTACATTGGATTGTATGAAGTTGCTTCAGCTTTCTTCGGTGGCGAATGGGAAACAAACCCAGAAGCAAAAGCTTTCACACTTGATATCGTCAAAGAATTAAAAGCTAATGCAGATGCATGGGGGGATGAATATGGTTATCATTTCAGTGTCTATTCAACTCCAAGTGAAAGTCTAACTGACCGTTTCTGCCGTTTGGATACAGAAAAATTCGGCATCATCGAAAATATCACAGATAAAGAATATTATACAAACAGTTTCCACTATGATGTGCGTAAAAACCCAACGCCATTTGAAAAATTGGAATTTGAGAAGGATTATCCAAAATATTGTTCAGGTGGATTCATCCACTACTGTGAATACCCTATGCTCCAACAAAATCCGAAAGCTTTAGAAGCTGTATGGGATTTTGCATATGACAAAATCGGGTATCTTGGTACGAATACGCCAATCGATCATTGCTATCAATGTGGTTTCGAAGGTGATTTCAAACCGACAGAACGAGGGTTCGAATGTCCAGAATGTGGAAATCATGATCCAAAAACATGTGATGTAGTCAAACGTACTTGTGGCTATTTAGGAAATCCGCAAGCTCGTCCGATGGTACATGGCCGCCATAAAGAAATTTCCTCACGTGTGAAACACATGAAATGAGGTTGTGAAAAAGCTGTCCTGCATCAAGTAATAAGAATAGCTAAACAAAAATAGCTCCTCATATTTTTCGTTTAGTTGGGCTTATTACTGCAGATGCAAGCTTTTGAACACCGTTTAGTGGAGAGGTTGTGAAAAAGCTGTCCTGCATCAAGTAATAAGAACAGCTAAACAAAAATAGCTCCTCATATTTTTCGTTTAGTTGGGCTTATTACTGCAGATGCAAGCTTTTGAACACCGTTTATTCAGAATAAGAGGCTATGACAAGTCTTTTTTCACCACCCTCTTTCGATGGCTTTGTATCTTTGAACGCCCTCTATCAAAATAAGAACAAGCTTTCTTGAACAATGGATTTAGGTCAGTTTGTTCTTATTTATGTGGTCGAGTAGATTTTATCTTCAATAGCTATATCTTTGAACCTTAAATGAAAGAAGTTTTTTTATGAGAAATCCAAAACCAAAAGAATGGTTAGCAAAAGACTACAGCCAAAACTATATTGCTGACTACAAACCGTTTAATTTTGTCGATGGTGAAGGTGTCCGCAACAGTCTTTACGTTAGTGGCTGCTTATTTGCCTGCGAAGGCTGCTTCAACAAAGCTGCACAAAATTTCCGATATGGCAAACCATTCACACCTGAATTAGAAGAACAAATCATCGCTGACTTGCGCAACGATTACGTGCAAGGATTAACTTTACTTGGTGGCGAACCTTTTTTGAATACAGATGTTTGTCTGCAAGTCGTACGACGTATCCGAAAAGAGTTCGGTACGACAAAAGATATCTGGTCATGGACAGGCTATACCTTTGATGAATTGCTACAAGATTCAGAAGATAAATTAGAACTCCTTTCGCAAATCGATATCCTTGTTGACGGACGCTTTGAATTAAGCAAACGTGACCTAAAACTACAATTTCGCGGAAGTAGCAACCAGCGGATCATTGACGTCCAAAAATCTTTAGAATCCAATCAAGTTGTGATTTGGGAAAAATGTACGGATGCAACAGAAACCTATGAACAAATCAAAAAGCAAGACTTGATATAAAAACAGCTTTGGGAGAGAAAACGGATTTCCGGTTTCAACTCTCAAAGCTGTTTTTATATTTCTTGATTTTCCCATAATGGAAGGACGATGTTTTCATAAGTCATCGGGTCCAGATTCGTCAAAGTAATCCCTAACAATCGGATTCCTTTTTCTACTCCCAAGATTTCCTCCCATATAAGGCTTGCTTGATAAAAGAGTGCTTCTTTTTTATAGATATATTCTGGCAATGTCACTCTTTTGGTCACAGTAGAATAGTCCGTGTACCTGACCTTCAAAACTACTGTTTTCCCATGTTTTTGGACTCTTCTCAGTGCTTCTTCTACTTTTTCAGCTAGTTGGCGCAACTGAGTCAGCACTGCTTCTTCCGTTTGCAACGGCTGCCCATAAGTATGCTCTTTTCCCACAGATTTTCGCTCTCTTGTAACGTTTACTGGAGAATCATGGATTCCTCTGACTTTACGATAAAGAGAATAGCCCATTTTTCCAAAATTTCGAATCAACATCATTTCTGTGCATTCATATAGGTCTTTTCCTGTATAAATCCCTAGCTCATGCATTCTAGGTACAGTTTTCTTCCCTACCCCATGAAATTTTTCAATTGGCAAAGCTTTTAAAAATGGCACAGCGTCTTGAGGGGCAACTACCGTGATTCCTCTAGGTTTTTGATAGTCTGATGCTAATTTGGCCAAAAACTTATTGTAACTTACTCCCGCAGAACATGTTAGCTGGACACTCTCCCAAATATCTGCTTGGATCATTCGGGCGATTTTGATGGCTGACTTGCAATTGATTTTATTTTCGGTCACATCAAGATACACTTCATCGATACTAACTGGTTCCACAATATCTGTATAACGATAGAATACTTCCCGTACTTGTTTGGAAATATCGCTGTATTTATGATGGTCGCCAGGCTTAAAGATGGCTTGCGGACAAAGCTCATACGCTTTTTGTGCACTCATTGCTGAATGAATTCCGAATTTTCTTGCTTCATAATTTGCTGTAGTCACTACTCCACGCCCACCAGTGTCACTGGGGTGTCTGGCAATTACTAATGGATGTCCGCGAAACTCAGGATGATCTCGTTCTTCAACCGAAGCGAAAAAAGCATCCATATCAATATGAATGATTTTTCTTGATGTATCATTATGTAAAGGAAATTGCAGCTCCATCATCCTCACCTCTTATTCATTATACAAGAACATTCGTTCGCGTTCAAGAGATTTGAAAAGTTAGTAGCTGATTTCCTCATTAGTCTTTCATTATAGACAACTTATACTATCTCAGTCTAATTCATGGTACTGACGGTAGACTTCTTGTTTTTTCAGCCCATTTTTCAGCGCTACTGCTTTGATAGCAGCATTTGGTTTTTCGCCTGAAGCGATCTTTGCTTCTACTTGTTCCTTTAACGTTCCCAACTCTTCATCAACTTCCGTCACTGGCATTTCGAACAAATTCCCTTCTACAAGCAGACAACATTCACCCTTTACTGGATGTTCTTCGATATAAGCGAGTAGCTCTTCCGTACTTCCTCTAAGGTATTCTTCATGGACCTTTGTCAATTCCCGACACAAAACGACTTGGCGATTTCCAAAAATTTCTAAGAAATTCGTCAATGTAGCAGTGATCCGATAAGGTGACTCATAAAAAATCAGCGTAACTGTCTGTTCTTTTAGCTTTTTCAATGTTTCTTTCTGTTCTTTTTTCTTACGTGGAAGGAAGCCATAAAATAAAAATGGTTGAGGCACTAGCCCTGAAGCAATCAAAGCCGTCATCCCAGCTGTAGGTCCTGGGATAGAGATCACAGAAATCCCTTCTTTTATGCAGGCTAAAACTAGCTCATGTCCAGGATCGCTGATGGAAGGCATTCCTGCGTCACTGACTTGAGCAATCGTTTTTCCTTCTTTTAACAAAGCAATCAATTGAGGGACACGTTCTTTATAATTATGTTCATGTAAACTTTTTTGGGGTGTATGGATTTCAAAATGATTCAATAACTTTTGTGTATTACGCGTATCCTCACTTGCGATAAGATCGGATTCTTGCAGCATACGAACACTTCTGTAGCTCATATCTTCTAAATTTCCAATTGGCGTCGGTACAAGATATAAATCCCCATATACCGGATTTCCCTTGAAACTTTTTTGATTATACATCTGTCACAATCTCCTTAATAAAAAGACTGGAGCAGTATTTCTCCGCTCCAGTCTCCTCTTGTTATTGGTCATCGACCGCTTTCGCGATAGATCACTTCTAGACAAAACGCACAAGGCTCGTCATTGTCCCTTCTTGATCCATATAAATCGTAGCAGACATGGAATCCTTCTTCATAAATTTTTTCAAGATTCATACGAGACTTAGAAAGTTCCTGCTTCACATTTTCAGCTGGAGCTTGTGCAACTTGGTTCAATTCCCGCAGGTGTTCCCGCAGACGTTGATTTTCCATCTCCAAAGTTGTATTTTTTTCTACGATCTCATGCAAAGCATGCTTCATTTCAACAAGTTCTGTTAATGTATTTCTCAACTCTGATTCTAATTGATTCAATCCGTCGTATAATGATCTCTTATCCATTCATCTCACCTACTTGGATAAATTCTTTCAATTCATCCCATTCATATTCGACAGGATTTTCCCGTCCAGTCAGCCGAATACTAACGATACGGCTAAGCAGATTCAACCCTACGACTTTCCCTTTACCATCAGGTGTAGCAATTACTTTTCCAAAGTCAGGGAGTTCTTTTTTCGCTGTCTCGTATTCTTCGCTCTCATATTGCAGACAGCACATCAAGCGTCCGCATAAACCGGAAATTTTTGTTGGATTCAAAGATAAACTTTGATCTTTTGCCATTTTGATTGATACAGGCACGAAATCGCCTAAAAAAGAAGAACAGCATAATGGACGCCCACATGGACCAATTCCGCCTATTATCTTTGCTTCATCGCGGACACCAATTTGTCGAAGCTCAATACGAGTACGAAATACAGCGGCCAGATCTTTTACCAATTCTCTAAAGTCAATTCGCCCGTCCGCTGTGAAAGAAAAAATCAATTTATTTCGATCAAATGTGTATTCGGCTTTGACCATTTTCATTTCCAACTCACGCAACTGCACTTTTTCTTTTGCGATTTTCAATGCATCATAAGCATCTTTTTTGTTTTTTTTGTCTTTTTCTAATTCAGCTTGTGACGCTTTATGCAAGATCGGACGGATAGCTTCAGGAAGGTCATTGGGATCAATCTCTTTTTTAGGAAGGACAACAGTAGCAATATGTAAGGATTGCTGAGATTCGACTAATACCTTGTCATTATAAACATATTCAGAGTCTCCTGGTGCAAAATAATAGATATGACCTGCATCTCTATATCGGACACCTACTACTTCTACCATTTCCATCCTCCTTGATCATCATCCTTTGCGGCAAGCTAAAAAATCGTATGCAAAACGAACTGTTCCGCAACAGCCTGAAAACTGACATTGCTGCGTAGTTTCTGCTCTGCGATCAATATCCGTTCAATTATCTGGTTTATCTGTTTCACTTTGCCATATTCGCCGTTTGCTACTGCTTGACGCTGTGCTTCCTGATAATAAAACATCAAGACAGATAATCCTGTAAACTGTTGTGTTTTTTCTTTAAATGATTTTACCAATTTTTTTTGGACATAGATAAAGGCTTGAGTATCTTGCTTTTGCAAGTAAACGAACCATTGATAAATCAAGTCCTTAGCATCATTAAACCATTCATCTTGAGAGATTTCAACTGCTTTTCCTAAACTGTTTGTTAAGAAAGCCAAAAGTTTTGCTTTTTCCAATGGAATCTGCTCTTCTTGCAATCGATGGATCAGTGCTTCTTTCGAAAGTTCTTGAAAATGCAGAACTTGACAACGAGATTGAATAGTAGGGAGAATTCTTCCTACTGCATCTGTTTCTAACACCGCTAAAAAATCTCCAGGGGGCTCTTCCAAGAATTTCAACAAACTGTTTGCCGCACTGCTATTCATTTTTTCAGCTTCTTTGATCAAAAAAACTTTTTTTCTTGATTCGTAACCGCTGCGACTGAATTCCGTCTGCAAACGTCTGATCTGATCGACTTTGATGGTTTGTCCTTCCGGTTCAATAACCAAAACATCTGGATGTTCTTTCTTTTCGATCCGCTGACAATTGTTGCATTTTCCACAAGGCAGATTGTCTTTCATTTGGGTACAGAACAGGTGCTGTGCAAGCCATATACCTACTTCATGTTTTCCTGTTCCTTTCTCCCCTTCAAAAAGATAAGCATGAGCGATACGCCCATGCTCAAAACTCCGTTGAAGCTGCTGATACACGATCGGTTGCATTTGAGCCAAGTTTATTTCTTGATTCATAGCTCAGCTCCTCCTAAAATTGATGGAATCCTTCAACAGGTAAGACGAAGACTGTGGCACCGCCTACTTCTACTTCTACTGGATAAGGGACGCCCCCATCCATCGAAATATCCAGTGTAACAGGTGTAGATACAAATTGCTTTCTTGATTCACACGTTTTTTTGATGATTTCCAATGCTTCTTCTACACGGTCATCTTCAATACCCACGATAAACGTACTGTTTCCAGCCTTAAGGAAGCCGCCTGTCGATGATAGTTTTGTGGCACGGATATTTGCATCAATCAATTCATTTGATAAACGGTTGCTGTCTTTGTCTTGGATAATCGCTAAAATAATTTTCATAAACGTTCACCTTCCTAGTTTTCAAAAAATTGCGGATACTGTTCAATAATTGTATGATAACTTGTTTGCAGCACTTCTTCAAAGCTTTTTCTTGCATCAACTTTGTGGATTCTTTCCGGATTCTCTTCTGCCAGCTTTAAGTAAGCATGACGTACACGCTGGTGGAATTCCAAACCTTCCGAATCTAAACGGTCGATTTGATTTTGTCTGTTTTTCTTGATTCTTCTTAATCCGGTGTCTGAATCTACGTCAAGATAAAGGGTAAAATCCGGCGTAGTACCTTCTGTAGCAAACTCATTCAACCGAGCAATCTCGGTAACGCCGATGCGTCGGCCTGCACCTTGATAAGCAAGAGAACTGTCGACAAATCTATCGCATAAAACGATTTTCCCTTTTGCCAGAGCAGGCAGAACCTTTTCGACTAGATGTTGTCTTCTTGCTGCTGCATAAAGCAGTGCTTCCGTACGTTCATCCATCCGATCATTTTTTGGATCAAGGATCACTGCTCGGATCTCTTCAGCAATCGGAATGCCTCCTGGTTCTCTTGTTTGAATGATTTCTGTTTTTGCTACTTCTTTCAAAAGAGGGTAAAGTTCATTCAAGATGCTGGTTTTTCCTGCACCATCAGGCCCCTCGATTGTAATAAATAGTCCGTTCACATTGTTGCCCCCATCTCTTGTGCTGCTTTTATATTGTATCTGAAAAAACACTTAATTAGAAATTTATAACTCACGTCTTCCTTCGACAGCTTTCAATAAAGTAACTTCATCTGCATACTCGATATCAGAGCCTACAGACAGACCATGTGCTAGACGAGTCACTTTGATACCTGCGGGTTTGATCAGACGTGAGAGATACATAGCTGTTGCTTCTCCCTCTGTTGTTGCATTTGTTGCGATAATCACTTCTTTTACATCTGCATCATGCAGCCGCTGCAACAGAGAAGAAATATTGATGTCTTCTGGACCTGTCCCTTCCATCGGTGATAACACACCATGGAGAACATGATAAAGTCCGTGATATTCTCGCATTTTTTCCATTGCCATTACATCTTTCGGCTCTTCGACCACTAGGATAACGCTTCGATCACGTGAAGGATTTCTACATATTTCGCAGGGATCTTCTTCTGTGATGTTTCCGCAGATACTACAAAAATGCAAATCGCGTTTTACACTTAACAAAGATTTAGCAAATTCATTTACTACTTCATCTTTCATATCGATCGTATAAAAGGCGAGTCTTGTCGCTGTTTTCTGACCGATTCCTGGAAGTTTCATGTAGCTGTCGATCAGTTTCGCAATTGGTTCTGGATATTGCATATTCATTACTCCTTCAGTTTAAAACTAAAATCCTGGCAAACCTTTTGCGTATTTCCCTAATTTTTTCTCAGTTTCCACATCAATTTGTGCGATCGCATCATTGACTGCCATTACGACAAGATCCTGAAGCATCTCGATATCATCAGGATCAACGACTTCTTCATTGATTTGGATATCTTTCATGCGACGATCGCCTGTAAAAACCGCTTTGACCAATTCATTGGTGGCTTTACCTGTAAACTCTGTTTTATTTAGCAGCTCTTGTGCTTCTGCCATTTCTTTTTGCATTTTTTGTACTTGTTTCATCATGCCTTGCATATTGCCCATTCCACGCATCATAATTATCTACTCCTTTTTATTAATCATCTACCACTGTAACAGCTTCGGAGCCAAACAGTTCCTCTGCTTTTACTACAAGTGTTTCTTCTGGTACTTCTTGTTCTTGAGGAAGCAACTCGATTTCTCCTTCTGAGTCTTCAGAAGCAAAAGAGTTTTCTGTTCCCTCTTCTTGTGCCTGCGTCAAATAATTTCTTCGAAGTTCTGGCCAGCTTTCTCTTGTAATATAAACAGGATCAGGCGCATAATCTTTGATCATTCGGCTTAAGTTGTTGTGTACCGAAAGCTGCAATTCTTCGTCATTTGCTGCTCTTTGACAAACAATCTCATAATCAAACGCAATCACTAGTCCTGTAGGTCCAGCTGCAACTGGTTCGCTTGCTTTAAGCATTGCTCGCTGAGTGACAGATAGACTCATCAGCAAGTCTTCCCATACTTCTTTTACTTGGTTCAGATGCTGTCTTGTCGCTTCCCGCAGAACTTTATATACTCGTTCCGTCGGTACACGATAGGTACTTGTCTGTTTTTTATGATTTGTTTGCTGTACCGGCTGTACTTTTGTATTCTCAATTCCTGTATTACTGCGTAGTTCCTTGATTTCGTTTCTTAGTTCCTTAATCTCTTGTTGTAGCTGTTTTACTATCTGATCATCTGCAAATGCTACATCTGCTGAAGGAACAGAAGCAGACGGTAGCTGTGCAAGTTTGACTGTAGCGACTTCCAAATAAATAGCGGCACTATTGGTAAAACGAATTTCATTTTGAGTATCGCTCAAAATCTTTATCATTGAAAACAGCTGATCCGCTGAAACAGTTTGTGCCAATTCTGTAAATGTACTTCTGATCGTACTCGATTGTTCCTCAACTAGGTTAGGTGCTTGCTGATACATCAGCAAGTCACGGCAGTATTGTAACATATCCTCTAGAAAGCGACGTGATTCTTTGCCGGCTGCGAGAATTTGGTTCAATGTTTCCAATGCTTCTGGTACTTCTTTTTTCACGCAAGCACTCAAGTAACTGTCCATCATTTCGTCAGTTAAGCTACCTGTCACTTGCATGGCATCATCTAAAGTAATTGTTCCTTCACTAAACGAGATTGCCTGATCAAGAATACTCAATGCATCCCGCATCCCGCCTTCTGCAGAACGGGCAATCACATTCAATGCAGCTGGTTCATAGCTGATAGTCGATTCTTTCAAGATAAATTCAAGATGTTCGACAATATCTGCCGTATTGATCCGTTTAAAATCAAATCGCTGAGTCCGTGAAATGATCGTAGCTGGTATTTTGTGAGGTTCGGTCGTTGCTAAGATGAATATGACACTTTCTTTTGGCTCTTCCAATGTTTTCAACAAGGCATTGAAAGCTCCTGTTGAAAGCATATGTACCTCATCAATAATGTACACTTTGTACGCTGCCTTTGTAGGCGCATAATTTGCCCGATCACGGATAAATCGGATTTCTTCGACTCCGTTATTGCTGGCAGCATCGATTTCGATCACATCTTCTTGCGTACCAGCAGTAATTGATCGACACATTTCGCATTCGTTGCATGGCTCACCGTCTTTACTGTTCGGACAGTTGATTGCTTTTGCGAAAATCTTTGCTGCACTCGTCTTTCCGGTTCCTCTGGGTCCTGTAAACAAGTAGGCATGTGAGGTTTTGTGGGAAACAATAGCATTTTTTAGTGTCTGTGTCACAGCTTTTTGTCCAACGATGTCTTCGAAACGCTGCGAACGCCAGACTCGATAAAGTGCTTGATATGCCATAAGGATCCCCCTTTTTTAAAAAATTCACTATCTCTTATTATACGTGATATTAGGTAAAAAAACTACTATCCTTCTCGGCTTTTTCAGGTATTTAAACAATACGCAATTTTCCATTTCAATTCCGTCTCTAGTCCGAGAAGTTTCACATCTTCCTATGGTATAATAAATAAACAATAATTGTTTGGCATTAGCTGAATCAGAGGAGGAATTTTTTATGGGTCTTATCAAAGCAGCAACAAGTATGGTTGGCGGCGGTCTGGCAGATCAATGGCTAGAAGTCATCGAACCAGACAATATGAGTGATACAACGGTCATGACAAAAGGTGTCAAAGTCCGCAAAGATGACAAACGTGGCTCCAATCGTAAAGGAACAGAAGATGTTTTAACAGACGGAACAGTCGTCCATGTCTATCCAAACATGATGATGCTTTTGGTCGATGGTGGAAAAATCATCGATTATACCGCTGAGGAAGGTTATTACACCATTAAAAATGACGCAGCTCCTTCCATGTTCAACGGAACACTGAAAGAAGCAATTGCTGAAACTTTTGACCGATTTAAATTTGGCGGCGTCACACCGCAGAAACAACAAGTTTTTTATATCAATCTCCAAGAAATAAAGGGAATCAAATTCGGTACAAGCGCGCCGTTGAACTACTTTGACAATTTCTATAACGCAGAATTATTCTTACGGGCACATGGCACTTATTCTATTCATGTCGTTGACCCGATTTTATTTTATACAAACGCAATCCCTAAAAACAAAACACAAGTGGAAATCAATGATATCAATGAGCAGTATTTAGCTGAATTCCTAACAGCGCTGCAATCAGCAATCAATCAGATGTCTGCAGATGGTCAACGGATTTCTTATGTACCATCTAAGAGTTTGGAATTAAGCAAATACATGGATACTGCATTGGATGATTCTTGGCGTGAATTACGTGGGATGGAGATTGTTTCTGTGGCTGTAGCCAGCATTTCTTACACCGATGATTCTGTGAAACTGATCAATATGCGTAACGAAGGGGCGATGCTAGGTGATCCTAGCGTACGTGAAGGATACGTGCAAGGTTCCATTGCACGTGGTATGGAAGCAGCCGGAAAAAATGAAGCAGGAGCAATGACCGGCTTTATGGGTGTAGGTATGGGAATGAATGCAAATGGTTCTTATCTTTCTCAAGCAGCTCAAAATAACCAAGAACAAATCAAACAACAAGCAGAAAAACAAAATCAACAAACTGCACAAGGAAATGCGGATACTTGGACATGTCCAGTTTGCGGGACAGAAAATTCCGGAAAATTCTGTTCCAACTGCGGAGCTGCCAAACCTGTAGAAAACGTTCAGCCTAAGCTACAAATGCGATGCAGTGAATGCAATGAGATCGTGGATCTTTCCAACGGCATCCCTAAATTCTGTCCAAACTGTGGTAAACCGTTTAAAGGAATCCCCGTTGATTAATTTATTTAGAAAGGTGTGCAGCTGATGGATGTTCTTACACATAAATGTCCTAATTGCGGCGGTCCGTTGACTTTTGATCCCAACGACCAAAAATTTCATTGCGAATACTGCCTGAATATCTATACAGAAGAAGAAGTCAGCCAATATGAGCAAAAGCAAAAAGAAGCGCGTATGGCTGGCGAAGAAAGCAAAGAAGAACCTTCACCTACCGAAGATTTTACTTTTACAGCCCAAGAACAGCTTGCCGATATGAATGAAGCCGAGCGCAAAGCGGTTGACGAGGCAGGCGGTTTTTCAGATACAGCGGACGAATCTGCAGATAATACCGCAGCGATGGATCTTTTTCTTTGTCCCAACTGTGGTGCAGAGATCGTGACTGATGCGACAACTGCTGCGACTTATTGTTACTACTGCCATAATCCCGTCGTACTATCGGGACGTTTAAGCGGAGAATTCTTGCCAAATAAAGTACTTCCTTTTGCTGTCGAGAAAGAAGAAGCAATCAACAGATTTCTCGCTTGGACCAAGAAAAAATGGTTTGTTCCCAAAGCTTTTTTCAATAAGGATCAAATCGATAAGTTGACAGGTGTGTATTTCCCTTATTGGGCTACAGATGCTGAAGTAGATGGTGCCATGCAGGCGAATGGTACAGTTATCCGCATATGGCGGATAGGTGACATCGAATACACAGAAACGAAGCAATTTGCTGTTTCAAGAGCAGGCAAGCTTTCTTTTAAAGAACTAGTAAAAAATGCCTTATCAAAAAATACGCAACAAAAGATGGTCGAAGGCGTGCAACCTTTCCCGTTAGATAAAGCAATTGATTTTAAAAGCCAGTATTTAGCCGGGTTCCAAGCAGAAAAAAGAGATATCGAATATGAGGCAATCAAATCACAGATTCAATCTGAATTAAAAGACTATTCAGAGAAGCTGTTAAAAGATACCGCAAATGGATATACAACATTGACCGGTGTGCGAACTTCTGCTTCAATCACAAACGAAGTAAATAATTACGTATTACTGCCGGTATGGCTTGTTACTTATCGAAGCAATGACTCAAGTAAAAAAGTCTACTACTATGCAATGAATGGACAAACAGGAAAGGTCAGCGGTGTCCTGCCGATCAGCCAGAAAAAATTGGGACTGACCGCTCTTGGGATTTTCGCTGGGCTAGCGATCCTCTTTCTGATCGGAGGTTACTTGATATGATGAAAAAATTTTTTTTATTCTTTCTTTTGCTAGTAAGTGTTGGCTGGCCGGTGGCTACTCATGCAGATACAGCTACGGTAAATGATGAGGCTGGGTTATTTACAACAGATCAAATCCAATCTTTGGAACAACAGGCAGAAAAGCTGAATGAAAAAATCAAAGGACGAGTCTTGATCGTAACGACTACATCTAATTCAGAAGAACCAAGAGACTTTGCTGATAATTACTTAAGAGACGCAGTCGGAAATGATCAAAATGGCTCAGTATTGCTATTAGATATGGGACAGCGTGAAATCTACATTTCGACTTCTGGTAATATGATCGATTATTTGACTGACAGCAGAATCGATTCGATATTAGATGATGTTTATGATCAGATGACAAATGCTGCCTATTACAATGCTGCAAAAGCTTACCTGTCTAAATCAGCAACATATGTGGAAGACGGAGTTCCAGGAGGACATTATCGTGTAGACGAAGAAACTGGCAAAATTACACGCTATAAGGTTTTGACGACAGTAGAAATCATCATTGCTGTTGTTTTGGCTCTTATCCTTAGTCTTGTCTTTTATTTTGTGACTGTTTCGCGTTATCAATTGAAATCAGGCATCTACAAATATCCATTCCGAGAAAAATCCAGTATCAAATTAACTGAAAAAACCGATCGTCTGACAAATTCTTTTGTCACGACAAGAAGAATCCCCAAAAGCCCACCTCCTGGAAGCGGCGGTGGCGGAAGTACTACCCATTCTAGCGGTGGCGGGACTTTTGGCGGTGGCGGCAGAAGTTTCTAAAAATTGCTAAATGAATGTTCGCAAAAAAAGGGCTGTGACAAAAATCGTGTCACAGCCCCTTTTGTTGCGAATAAACGGCGTTCAAAAGCTTACATCTACGGTGATAAGTCCAGCCAAGTTAAAAACATAAGAAACTGTTTTTACTTGGCTCTTCTTATTACTTGATGCAGAACAGCTTTTTCACAACCTCTTCCTTAAACGGTGTTCTCCTACCAACTCCTCGGTCACAAGTCACAATATTCATCAAACATGAAAAGCTGTTTTTTGAAATTGTTCCTTGTGACTCAGAGTTAAACGGCAGGCTCACAACCTCTTGGTAAACGGTGTTCAATCAGCTGACCCTCAGTATTAGCTCAAAACGCTGATTTCACAACCTCTTTGTTCATCAAAAGATAATATTGTCTTCTAACAAGTCCATATTCAAAATAACGATATGATGATCTTTCACTGTGATAATACCATCTTTTTTCAACTGCTTTAAAATTCTGTTCACACTGCTAGCAGTTGAGATGCCACAAAATTTGGCGATTTCTTCATTCGTGATCGAAAAATCGATCAGCATCCCTTCTTCTGTCCGCACACCGAATAAATCATATAATTCGTAAAGTTGCGTACAAACAGCTCCCAGCTTTCCATTTAATAGCATTTGCTGCATTTTTTTCATCGAATAAAGCAGACGATAGCGGTAATACTCTTTTACATAGTGTTGTAGCTTTGGGTCTTGGTTGATATTTTGCCAAAAGCGCACACGATTGATTCGATAAAACTCTGCATATTCTGATTCAACTCGAATATTATACGGCGAATCGATGAATTGTGAATATTCGTCTTTTAAAAGAGAGACGATTTCAAGATCTTTGATATAGCGAAGGTTAAATTCTCTCCCATCATTTGAAATAACACTTGCTTTTACCGTTCCCTCTTTCAAGATATACGTATGGGAATCTTCCATCCCTTCGAATGTCAAATATTTATGATATCCTTTGCGTATAATCGGAAAATCATTTTTATCCAAATATTCCTTTAAGACTCTACTATCCAATGATGCTCCCCCATCCAAACTTTCATCTAAAAAGATCATACAGTACTTTAAAACTTTTTAAAGTCCAAAGGTATTTTACTAATGATATTAACATTTGTTAAGTACCTTTTTCCATCACTTATGCGATTTTTTTCCTTTTTTTTATTCGTTATACTGCAGAAGTAAAATTTTTTAAGAATAGAGGGAAAAAACATGAATTACTGGATGAACACAATCATTAATCGATTAGAAACAGCATATCAAACACGATTTGATATGAAAGCTTCTTTAGTCTTTTTAAATGATGCGTATCAAAACTCGATCGAATTGATCAAAGCAGTGGATGAGAATCCAACAAACGAATGCGAAGAATTTTTAAATCTGTTTATGTCTACAAGAGATTTATTTATTCGCCAACTTGTTGATCGCTATCCATCCAATTATCACGATGTAGAAGTTCAAATACAAAAATTAAAAGCATATTCAGCTTAAGGGGAATGTATAACATACATGGAAAAGAAATTATTTAATAAATATTTTATTGGAATCACATTGATCAATTTTATTGTCTACCTGATTTATTATCTGTTGATGGTCATCATGGCAGTCATTGCGCAAGACACCTTACACGCCAGCTTGAGCCAAGCAGGTTTTGCTTCTGGGATCTATATCATCGGAACATTGCTGGCACGCTTATTCATGGGGAAACAGTTAGAACTATTTGGTCGGAAGTTTACCTTAAGAGGCGGCGCGATCTTCTATCTCCTTTCAACATTAGCATATCTTTATACGCCAACTATCGGGGCATTGTATTTAGTTCGATTCTTGAATGGATTCGGCTACGGTACAGTTTCTACAGCTACAAATGCTATCGTTACTGCATATATCCCTGCATCTAAAAAAGGGGAAGGCATCAATTATTATGGATTAAGTACTAGTTTAGCTGCCGCTGTTGGGCCATTTTTAGGAATGATTTTGCTGAATATGACTGATTTTCGTTTCATTATCTGGTTTTCAATTGTACTGGTCTTCTTTGTTACGATTGCCTGCCTTGTCTTTCCTGTAAAAAATATTCCATTATCTGAAGAACAAAAAATATCTCTTCGCTCATGGAATATCAATAGTTTTATTGAAAAGAAAGCACTTTTCATTACAGGAATTGCCTTTTTGATGGGTCTTTCTTATTCAAGTGTTTTATCATTTTTATCTTCTTATACAAAAGTAATCCACTTAGTTGCTGCTGGGTCATTTTTCTTCGTCGTATATGCTTTGGTCATCACATTTACACGTCCATTGACTGGAAGGATTTTCGATGTCAAAGGAGAACAATACGTGATGTATCCTAGCTATTTATTCTTAACAGCAGGATTATTTTTACTGAGTGTAACGACGAATAGTGTGACATTGCTTATCTCTGGAGCATTAGTCGGCCTAGGTTATGGTACGTTTATGTCAAATGGACAGGCTGTTTGTTTAAAAATCGTCCGCGAACATCGAATCAGTATTGCTTTATCTACCTACTTTATTGGTTTAGACCTAGGCTTAGGCGTTGGTCCTTATTTGATGGGGATGCTAAAATCTCTTACTTCATTTAGAGGATTGTATGTGATTGCCGGAGTCATTCCATTGATATGTACAGCACTCTATCTTGTTAATGGCCGAAAACATAGTCATGAAGCAGAGGGCGAATTGATTGAATCATTGAAAAATGAAATTTGATCTTGATGAATAGATAAAAAAAAACGTTCAGATCTGAAAATGATCTGAGCGGTTTTTTGAGTAAAAATAGTTTATGATTATTCTTAATTAAACATCTATTTATTTTTAAAGCTTTCATTTATCGATAAGAATAGTTTAACTGTTGATTTATTCCATTTTCCGTTCATCTGGTACGATGCCTTGACTTAGCAACCACTTGTGGAAGAACCATTCTGCCACACCGATCAATAGAGCAGGAATCAATACTTTCATCCAAATATCGACTGTATCATTCATAAAATATAGATAGAGCCACAAGATAACTGCAGCTGAACCAGCATCTGCGATCGTCGCTGCGATGTTCCCTACTTTACGTAAGATCAACAGATCCCCTAGCACATAGATCATGACTACAATAATTACCCCAACAATCGTTGAATCCATAAAGCTAACACCGTATAAACCTGTCAGCACGACCCACAGAATCGCCCAGATCATGATTGCCTTCACTACCAACGCCTTCACATGTTTCATTTTCTGCACTCCTTTCTCCTGGATAAAAAATTAAGATTATCTAACAAGATAACCTTTTCATTATTATACCATCGGCTAAGAGAAGCGAGCAAAGATAAGGTCCTATCTAAAAATGAGGAAGCCACTTAGAACATTCACGTAATAATTTATCCATACAGACATTCGATATGGTGTTCCTTTACTTTCGCATACTGTTCTTTTGTCAGTTCTTTACTTGTCACCATATAATCGATTTCATGAAAAGCAATGGCTTGATGCATGAATTTATGTGCAATTTTTTGCTGTGTAACTAAAACGGCAAGCCGGTCTGATTGTTTTCTAAAAGCTTTTTTGACCATTGCCTCTCCTTCATGAGTTTCTGTTACTCCTTGGCTGAAATCTAGCCCGCGACAACTCATTATCGCTAAATCTGCATAATATGACAATGCATCGTTATAGGCTTTTGAACCGTTGATTGTTGCTCGTTTCGGAACAATTGCCCCTCCCAATACAGATACTTTTGCCGTTGTGTATTCACTCAACATAGCAGCTGTGACGATGCCATTCGTAATGATCTGCAAACCATCAAATCTTGCTAGGTTTCTGACTAAGTGTAAAGAGGTTGTACTGGAATCCAAGAATAAGACCATATCATCTCGAATCAAAGAAGAAGCTGTATCTGCAATCTTACGTTTTTCTGTTTCTTCTTCTAATTTGGTGATCTTCATCAGGTAAGGCACGTCAATTTTTCGATTGTCAATAAGCATGGCGCCACCGCGAACTCTACGGATCAATCCACTTTTTTCCAGAAAAACAAGGTCACGTTTAATCGTGGCTTCGCTATAATTTACTAACTCGATCAAATCGGTGACTCTTGCAAATTGGTTGTTTTTTAGATAATTCACAATCTCCTGCTGTCTATTCTCCACTTCATTCAACATAAAATCACCCCATTTACTTTATATAGTAACAGGAAAAAAGAGGTTGTGACAGAAGTGATTGGCTTCGAGAAATAAGAAGAAATTTTTCGAAAAAACTACTTCTGAACATCGTGTGTGGTTAAGAGGGTATGACAAGACTATTGTCATACCCTCTTGACCACACATTTTTATTTTTAGTATAAACTAGCCTTGCCTACTGTGTTCAAAATTTCCATTTTATGTTTGACTACTTCTTGTACCTTTTTATTAGCTGCTGGATAAATTGCATTCGGCTCGTACATCGATGGATTTTCACTCAATATTTCTCTCAAAGCATTGAAAAAGACGCTTTTAAGATCTGAGCTCAAATTCACTTTGGCAACTCCGTATTTTACTGCTTCGCTGACTTCTGCGTCCGGATTACCTGAACCGCCATGTAAAACAAATGGAAGATCGATTTGTTGGTTCAATTCTTTCAGTAAGTCGATATTTAATTTTGGAGTTCTGTTTTTCGGATACAAGCCATGCGCTGTTCCAATTGCTACAGCAAGTGTATCGATTCCTGTTTCTTTCACAAAAATCTTCGCTTGATCAGGATCTGTATAAATGATTGTTTCAGCACCTCCTTTAGCAGAACCATTATTCCCAATCGTTCCAAGCTCAGCCTCCACTGAGACATTTACCGCATGAGCTAACGCAACCACTTTTTTCGTAATCTGTACATTGTCGTCGAATGATTTCAAAGACGCATCGATCATCACGGAAGAATAGCCGTTTCGAATCGCCCGTAAGACATCTTCTATCGTACCGCCATGATCCAAGTGGATAACGATCGGCAGTTTACTTGTATAAGCATAGGCTCTTACTGCCGCAACAAACTCATCACTTAAATAGGCGATTTCATCAGGATGAATTTCTAAGATTACTGGTGCTTCTAATCTCTCTGCTTCTTCGATGATTGCTTTCATCATATCATAGCTGCAAATATTGAAGGCTGGTACTGCAAATTGATTCTCTTTAGCCACTTTCAATAACTCTTTCATTGTATATAACATTACGCTTCCACCTCATTTGTTAGATTTTCATTTTTCGTCCACTTGTCTTGTTTTTTCTCTTTCACTGTTTTTTTCAATAGTCCAAGCATAAAGGCTGTAGTGACTGTACCTGATGCAATTGCCAAGACATACATAGGTAAATTGTTCATAACATTTGGAATTAGCATCACCCAAATCCCTCCATGAGGTGCCATTGAAGTAACTCCTACTGCCATGGAAATCCCTGCAGCGACTGCTGAACCTGTCATCAAACTAGGTATCACGCGGATCGGGTCAGATACCGCAAACGGTATAGCACCTTCTGTAATATACGAAGCGCCTAAAATCCAGCATGATTGACCTGAAGTCCGTTCTTCTTTGGTAAATTTATGTTTGAATAATAAAGTGGCTAAAGCAATACCTAGGGGAGGTGTCATTCCTGCAGCCATACAAGCAGCAATCGGTGCATTTAC
Organism: Enterococcus sp. H57; assembly: GCF_003112495.1. Taxonomy (NCBI): domain Bacteria; kingdom Bacillati; phylum Bacillota; class Bacilli; order Lactobacillales; family Enterococcaceae; genus Enterococcus; species Enterococcus sp. H57. The sequence continues at coordinate 14,067 of NZ_BEHC01000069.1, read as the reverse complement.
TCCAGCTGACATCAAACCGATCGAGAAAGTCGAAATCGATTTATTGATCGGCCCACCCATATCAGCTGCCATCATGATCCCGATAAGTAATCCGAACAATAGCCCGGATGTATTTCCCAAGCTATTCAGCCAATTTGTCAAAGCATCCAACACCCATGTGATCGGTTGTTCAATCACAAATACCATCAAAAGCCCAATAATTAAGATCGATAAAAGGGGGACGATAATCAGCTGATAAATAGCAGAAAATTCTTTTTTTACGCTGATTCTATTTGCCAGAAAATCACAGATATACCCTGCTAGCACGCCACCAATCATTCCGCCAAGAAAACCTGAACCACCTGTAGAGGCCAGTAATCCGGCAACAATTCCTGGGGCAAAACCTGCTTTTCCAGCAATCGATGTAGCAATCCCTGCGCCTAACGCAGGAACCATCATGGCAAACGCTGTATCTCCTCCGATCCTTGAAAATGCAGCTGCTAACACATTATAGTCTGCTGAGTTGGGATCAGCCGCTGTAATCCCAAAGGCAAAACTCAGTGCGATGATGATTCCGCCTGCGATCACAAATGGAAGCATGTAATTCACACCATTCATGAAATGATTATAGATTGTCGGCTTTTTCTCATTTGCAGCTGGTTCTTTTTCATTAGACACAACGAATACGCCAATATCTCTCAATGCTTCGTCTATTACTACTTGCGGTTCTTTGATTGCTCGGCTTGTAGAGACACGCTTTACTTTTTTCCCGGCAAATCGGTCCAATTCGATTTCTTTATCTACTGCAAGAATGATTGCATCTGCCTCTTTGATTTCTTGTTCAGATAACTGATTTTCTGTTTTTACACCTTGTGTTTCGAATTTTGCTTGATGGTTTAGATTTCTTGCTGTTACTTCTAATTTTTCTGCCGACATATAAGTATGAGCAATTCCAGTCGGGCAAGCAGTTACACCAACGATTTTCATGATTATTTTCCTCCTTTTTCTTCACTATCGATACTCGGACAAAGACTCTACTATTTTCATTCTTGACTAATCTGTCTGATGATATCTGCTGGCGTAGTGGCTTCTTTTATTCCCTTTCTAAAATCTGCATTCATCAATCGTCTGGAGAGTGCGCTGAGAATCTCTAGATGCATATCTGCTGATTTTTCAGGAACTACGATGGCAAAAATATATTCAATTGGCATTTCATCTATCCCGCTATAGTCCGTTAATTTGGCTGTATGAAAAAAACACAGTGCTGGTTTTCTCACATATTTGCTTTTTGCATGGGGAATCCCAAATCCATCTTCTATTCCTGTGGAGATCTCCTCCTCTCGTTTGAATAGTGCCTTAACGACTTTTTGAACATTTCTTACCTTATTTGTTTTTTTCAACACATCCCCTATTCGCTCAAATAATGATCCTTTTGAATCTATCGATGGATCGAAAACAATCAGTTCTTCTGCGATCAATTGATCAAACCTCATAAAAAACCTCTCCCCCACAAAAAATGTTAACGTTTTCTTGGAACTGAGGTCAGTATAGCATCGCTAGCTGTACCGTTCAATATTATGAATGAACAGAGGAAAAAGACCCATCATCCGCGTGTATAAGTCATTAAAATGAACGATCTAGCTCACAAACAATCGCAAGTCTATAACAAAACAAAAAGCCTTCCTTGAAAGGAAAGCTTAGCTTCTAATTTTAGGTAAATGGTTTTTTACTTCGAAATAACCTTCTTTCATTTCGTTAATAAAAGGTGTCTTTATCATGTTGATAGTCAAAGCTATATACTATTTTTTTCATTGTTTTGTGCATTATGATCCTACGACTTTTTCAGCATCAAACGAAGTTTTAAATTGGCAAAAAAACATAAAAAAACAGACTATCCCTATCAGATAGTCTGCTAAACGTTGAGTTATCAGCGTTTTTATTATTCCGCAGCGTTTGCGTCTTTGAGACCGTATTTTTTGTTGAAACGGTCCACACGTCCGTCTGCTTGTGTGAATTTTTGACGTCCAGTGTAGAATGGATGTGAGTCAGAAGTTACTTCGACACGGATGACTGGGTATGTATTACCGTCTTCCCATTCAACTGTTTCTTGTGAAGTTTTTGTTGAACCTGACAAGAATTTGAAACCAGTTGTTGAATCCATGAATACTACTGGGTGGTAATCTGGATGGATGTTTTCTTTCATGATTTTTTAGCTCCTTTGCCCTGCTCCATTTGCTGAACCAGAGTTGATTTGTCGATTTACAACATTAACATCTTAACATGTTTCAGTCAAGGTTGCAATTATCTTTTCAGATTTCTAGTCGGATTTTTTTTACCAAAGGAGACATCTTGAAATTCTTTGAAAAATTGCTGATTGTTTTTTGTTTTACGCAAAAAGCGGATCAGTTGTTCCGTATATTCTAATGAATCTCCAGTCATATTTTTTCGAAGTTTCCAAATTTCTTCTAATTCTTCACTTGGCATCAATAATTCTTCTTTTCGGGTACCTGATTTTTTGATATCGATGGCTGGGAAGATCCGACGCTCGGATAACTCGCGTGAAAGTTGTAATTCTAGATTTCCAGTTCCCTTGAATTCTTCATAGATCACGTCATCCATACGGCTTCCTGTATCGACTAAAGCGGTCGCTAAAATCGTCAAACTGCCACCTTCTTCGATGTTTCTTGCTGCCCCGAAAAATTTCTTAGGTTTATACAATGCGGCTGGGTCAATCCCGCCACTCAATGTACGTCCGCTTGGTGGAACAACTAAGTTATAAGCTCGAGCAAGTCTAGTAATGCTATCCATCAAGATAACGACATCTCGTTTATCTTCGACTAAACGCATAGCACGCTCCAATACTAATTCAGAAACTCGAGTATGGTTTTGCGGCTGCAGATCAAATGTTGAAGATACCACGTCGCCTTTCACGCTTCGTTCTAAGTCAGTTACTTCTTCCGGTCGTTCATCAATCAGTAGAACGATCAATTCTACTTCCGGATAGTTTTCTGTGATGCCATTCGCGATTTCTTTTAATACAGAAGTTTTCCCTGCTTTTGGCGGTGCGACGATCAATCCACGCTGACCAAAACCGATTGGAGAAAAGATATCGATCATTCGGGTAGATAGTCTTTGCGGTGTTGTTTCCAATTGAAGCTGTCTTTGCGGATAAAGAGGTGTTAAGGCTGGAAAATGCGGACGTTCTTTTGCTTCTTCCGGATCTTTTCCATTAACGCTTTCCACGTGCATCAAACCATAATAACGTTCCGATTCTTTAGGTGGACGGGCTTTTCCTGCCACTTTGTCCCCATTTCTCAAACTGAATCGTCTGATTTGTGAGGCAGAAATATAGATATCTTCTGCACTTGGTCCATAATTGATTGGCCGTAAAAAACCGTAACCATCTTGACCAACGATATCCAATATTCCTTCCATATAATAAAATCCTTGTTTCTCTGCTTGTGCACGAATCACAGCTAGAGATAATTCCTTTTTGTTCATCTTACTGTAATAAGGAATTTTAAATTCTTTGGCATAACTATAAACTTCTTTTAACGTTTTGTTCTCTAGTTCTGCCATTGTCAAATAATCGCTCATTCAGCTCCCACTTCCTCTATCATTTCAATTGATGCCCCTAAGGCTGTTAGTTTCTCGATAATATGATCATAACCGCGTAAGATATAATCTACATTGTAAATCGTCGTTGTCCCTTCTGCCAATAGTCCAGCAATCACTAAACAAGCACCTGCCCGAAGATCAGAAGCCACGACTTCTGTGCCGTGAAGTTTATTTGGACCATTCACGATGATCATATTTCCTTCCACGGTAATATCAGCGCCCATTCGTGCTAGTTCCGGCACATGATTCACACGTTTCGCATAGATCGTATCGATGATTTCTGAAGTGCCTGTAGTCATCAATAGTAACGCAGTAAGTGGCTGCTGCAGATCTGTGGCAAATCCTGGATAAGGATAGGTCATGATGTTTGCGGGTTTTAATTTTTTCGAGGGGTAAACTTCGATTTCATCTTCGCTGATTTTCATATGGACACCAATTTCCTGCAATTTTGCTATAAAGCTTTCCAAATGTTCAAAGATCACATTTTTCACTTTGATACCATTTCCTACTGCAGCTGCTAATGCTAGATAGGTTCCTGCTTCGATGCGGTCAGGAATCATGAAATGCCGACAGCCATGTAATGTTTCGACTCCTTCGATACGGATCACATCTGTACCCGCTCCTCGAACTTTTGCCCCCATATTATTCAGTAAAGTTGCCACATCTATGATTTCCGGTTCTCGTGCAGCGTTTTCAATTACTGTCTGTCCTTTTGCTTTTACAGCAGCTAACATCACATTGATCGTTGCTCCGACTGAAACCACGTCCATGAAAATCCGATTGCCACGCAATCCTTTATTTTCTGTCCGTAAATACATGGCACCATGTTCATTTGTCACTTCAGCACCTAGAGCTTCAAATCCTTTGACGTGTAGATCAATCGGTCTAGGGCCTAAATAACAGCCACCTGGCAGGCCTACTACCGCTTCGCCAAATTTACCAAGCAGTGTTCCCATAAAATAATAAGAAGCACGCAAACTATTGATTTTTCCGTGCGGCATCGGAATCGATACGATTTCTCGAGGATCGATTTCTAGTATGTTGTTGGAAAAATGGACAGTTGCGCCCATGATCTCTAAAATTTCAATTAATGAATGAACATCTTGTATGTCCGGCACACCTTCCAAGATCACTGGGGAATCAGCTAAGATTGCAGATGGAATCAATGCGACTGCACTATTTTTTGCACCGCTGATCGTTACTTCACCAGCTAAAGGTCGGTTTCCTTTGATTACGATTTTTTTCATCTGTTTCCACCTTGTTTATTAATCTTTTTTCATAGATATGCTTGTATTTTATCATAGATAAAAAAAAGAAACGAGCATGGTCTGCCGTTTAAGTAAAAAAAAGATCCCCGACTGAAGCAGATGGATCCGAGATCTTTTCAAAGCGAGGTACTTATTCTGTTTTCCCTAAATATTCTTCCAATGTTATCCCTGCCTCGGTTATTTTTTTTGCTGCTTTTTTACCAACGTATCGATAATGCCATGGTTCGTAACCAACACCCGTAATATGCACTTTGTTTGATGGATAGCGTAAGATAAAACCATATTGATACGCGTTATCTGCTAACCATTCATACACTTCTTTGTCTGTAGAAATACTTGACTCAGCGTTGATATCTACTGCTAATCCTAATTCATGTTCACTTGTGCCTGGTGCAGCTACCCATTTTGCTGCTTCTTCTTTTGCTTTTTGATTGGAATAGCCTTTTTCTTGAAAGGCGGCAATTTTATCTTCCATGATTTTTTCTTGATCTTCTGTCGTTCGAAAACTTGAAACGATTTTCGGATAGATTCCTTCTGCTTTTGCTGCATCAAGCATCAGCTGTAAGTCAGGATATATACGCTTGTCTACTGCTTGATCGTTGGATAGCTTTTGTAACTCCACTGTGTATCCTTGAGGTATTTTATGTTTTGCATTGACTAGTAGTAGATTCCATGAATCTCGTTCTTCTCCACATACTTGGATTTTTTGTGGTATCTTTCTAAAAAATAGACCTATACTTGCTAATAAGACGATTAATAGGATTACAGCTACTGTCTTATACGATCTTTTCATTATTCTTGTCCTCCAACTAAAAAATCTTTGCTTTTCTTAGTAAGTTTACCAAGTAAAACAAAGACAATTTTCTGTTATTTAACAAGAATCTCTTACGATTTTCCTACGAAAGCGGCAAATCAATTGTGAAGCTTGTCTCTTCATCTTTACTTTGTGCAGTCAATTGGCCAGCATGAAGTTCAATGATTTGTTTGGCAATTGCTAATCCCAGTCCAGCTCCTCCTCGATTTGTTTGTCGTGCGGTGTCTAATCGGAAAAATTGTTCAAAAATCCTAGATAGTTTTTCAGGTGGAATAGTTGGACCTTGATTAGAGAAAATAATCTTAACCCGTTTCTTGTCTTGATCTGTTTTTGCCGAGAGTTTGATCACTGCTCCTTCATAGCTGTAGTTGATTGCGTTTTGTAAGAGATTATCAAAAACGCGCTGCATTTTATCGACATCAAAACGAATCGAAAGATCAGCTTCTAACTCACTTTCTAGAGTCAGCTGCTTGGAAGACAAAAGAGGCAAAAATTCATAACTTAGCTGTTCTAACATCATCTTCAGATGGACTTTTGTCGGCATCAATTCGATATTTGATAAATTAAACCGAGCAATTTCAAAGAACTCGTTGATCAGTTCTTCTAGTCTTTCTGCCTTATCTAAGGAAATTGATAGATAATGTTTTCTTAGTTCAGAAGAAATTTCCTGTTCATCTCGTAACAGTGTAAGATAGCCTATCACTGAAGTCAAAGGCGTCTTCGAGTCATGAGCTAAATAAACGATTAAGTCGTTTTTTCGTTGCTCCGCTTCTTTGGCTTGATGCTGACTCAAAACTACTTCCTGACGAATTTGATTCAATTCCCATTCAAACTCCTGTAGATCTTCAGAAAGTTTGAGAGGTTCTATTTGATTTTGATAAAGTTTCCTTGAAGCTTCAAGTACTTCATCCAACTGTGCCATACTTTTTGACCATGTTCTAAGTAAAATAACCAATCCTCCAGCTAGTAACGCAATCAAAACGACAAAAATATAATTTCTTTCTAGGTTTTTCGCAAATTGATAGAATCTATCCGACCATTCCCACGTATAGAGCCCGAATAAAAAGCGACTAACAAAAAAAACATCATAAAAGCACTGATTGTTGCTACAGTAAAAATACTTAATTGTGTAGCTAATCGTTTCAGCAAGCGTTTTTTTAAACGTGAAGAATTTTTGGCATCACCTGTTTTATTCAACTTTATAGCCCACTCCCCAAACAGTTTTTATAAATTTTGGTTTGCGTGTTGGTTCTTTGAGTTTTTCACGCAAGCGTCCGATATGTGCCATGACTGTATTATTGTTGTCGAGAAATTTTTCTCCCCAAACGGCTTCAAACAGCTGTTCTGCTGGAACGACCTCGCCCTTTCGTTCGGCCAAATACCATAGGATAGCAAACTCCAAGGGTGTTAGAGAGATTGTTTCCCCATAAAGTGTACACGTATGTAGCGTTTGGTTAATGATTAGTCCGTGTATATCAATTTCTTTTATCGATTCTTCTGTCGAATAATCAACTTGAATGTTATATTTCTGAAAACGTCTTAACTGTGTTTTGATTCGCGCAACGACTTCTAAAGGATTGAAAGGCTTTGTGATATAATCATCTGCACCTAAAGTCAGACCAGTTATTTTATCTATGTCTTCTATTTTTGCTGTCAGCATAATCACAGGAAAAAAATGATTTTCTCTGATTTTTTGGACGATTTTAAATCCATCAATGTCTGGAAGCATCACATCTAATACAGCTAAATCAAATGATTCTCTTTCTATGCAGTCCAACGCTTCTTGTCCAAGATAAAATTTCTGTACTTCATATCCGTCATTTTTCAGGTAGACTTCGATCAAATCAGCAATTTCCTGTTCATCGTCTACCAATAATATTTTATCTGGCATCGTATTGTTTCACCACCACTAACAAATTTTCTAAATTATATCATATCCATGTCGACTATTATTAAAAACATTGTGCTATTTAATGTACTTGCCTTCGTATTTTCGTTATGTAATTGTCAATATTCTTTCATTATGTATCTATCTACTCATACGAATTCAGTTATCAATATTTATTTTAACTCATAAACTATAAGTAATCTTCATTTTTCCCTCAAAATTTTCTGATGATTTTCCTACAGATGTTTTTTAACAAAGATTCCTTTTATAAAAGGTTTCTATAACCTTGGAATAATAACTCTCTTATTGATAATTATAACTTTGCCTTTCTAAGGCGAATACCATCTACTAAAAAAAAACCAAATAAATATGTTATTTAAAAACATAAAAAGAACGGGACAAAAATGTCCCGTTCTTTTTCTCACAACCGAATAAACAGTATTTGAGGGCTATTGATGCAGCTAAAACGAATTACGCTTTGTTAGCTGAACCGAACCAGTCGATATGAGATTTAGCATCTTCAACGATTGCTGCTTTACCTGGAGCTAATAATTTACGAGGGTCGAATCCTTTACCTTCTTTATCTTTACCAGCTTCGATATATTTACGAGTAGCTGCAGCAAATGATAATTGGAATTCAGTGTTAACATTTACTTTTGAGATACCCATTGAGATAGCTTTTTCGATTTGATCTTGAGGAATACCTGATCCGCCATGTAATACTAAAGGCATGTCTGGACCTACAGCATCAGCAATTGCTTGTAAGTGGTCAAAAGCTAATCCTTTCCAGTTTTCTGGATATTGACCATGGATGTTACCGATACCGCAAGCTAAGTAGTCGATACCTGTAGCAACCATTTGTTTGCATTCTTCAATATCAGCTAATTCGCCGTTACCGATGATTCCGTCTTCTTCTCCGCCGATTGAACCAACTTCACATTCAACTGAGATACCTTTTGCATGTGCTTTTTCAACAACGTCTTTAGCTAATTTCAAGTTTTCTTCAAATGGTAGATGTGAACCATCGAACATTACTGAAGTATAGCCTAATTCGATACATTCCAAAGCAGCTTCGTAGTCACCATGGTCTAAGTGGATAGCAACTGGAACAGTGATGTTCATTGCTTCAACTAAATCAGTGATTAAATCTTTACAGATTTTGTAACCACCCATGTATTTAGCTGCACCCATTGATGTTTGGATAAGTACTGGTGCTTGTTTTGCTTCAGCCGCTTCAAGGATTGCTTGAGTCCATTCCAAGTTGTTTGTGTTGAATCCGCCGACAGCGTAACCGCCTTTACGAGCAGCTTTTAAAAATTCAGCTCCTGATACTACTGGCATAATAAAATTCCTCCTAAGTTTTGTAAAACTAAATTTGTTAAGACAATTCTTAACCAACGACCCTATTTTACCAAACATTTCGGTAGTTTTCTACTAAAATCAATGAAAATGAAAATTTTCAAGAAGTTTTTTGCAAAAAATAAAATATCCAATAGCGCTTTAATCGAAAAAAGTCTTTTGCTTTCTATCTTTTTTCCTACAAATAATAACAAATCAGAAAAAGAGAAAAGTGACAAGAAAATTGCTTATCCCCTTCTCTTGCTACTTTTCTCTTTCTATCAAGTTCAAAAATTATTTTGTTTCGTGATCTGCTAATGATGCTCCGACAAATGCTTTGATTAATTTTTGCGGGCGATTTGGACGAGAAATCAATTCTGGGTGGAATTGGCATCCCACAAAGAATTTTTTCTCTGGCAGCTCTACGATTTCTACTAAACGGTTATCTGGTGAGACACCTGAAAAGACTAGCCCTTGTTCTTCAAACAATTGACGATATTTGTTGTTGAACTCATAGCGGTGACGGTGACGTTCTTGCACAACATCGGCTCCATCATATGCTTCAGCCGTCTTCGTTCCTTTTTTGATTTTACATGGGTATAATCCAAGGCGTAAAGTTCCACCCAAATTCTCGATGTTTTCCTGATCAGCCATTAAATCAATAATATTGTTTGCTGTATCTGGATTCGTTTCAGCTGATGACGCATCTTCTAATCCAACGACGTTACGTGCAAATTCGACACAAGCCATCTGCATACCAAGACAAATACCTAAAAACGGAACGTCATTTTCGCGAGCATAACGAATCGCTTCGATTTTCCCTTCTACTCCGCGATCACCAAATCCACCAGGAACCAAGATTCCATCTGCGTCTTTCAAACGTTCTTCTACATTTTCTCTCGTTAATTCTTGTGCTTTGATCCAATCGATCTCGATGTCTGAATTATAGGCGAAACCAGAATGTTTCAATGCTTCAACTACTGAGATATATGCATCTGGTAACTCGACATATTTACCGACAAGCGCAATCCGTACTTTTTTCTTCAAGTTCAAGACACGTTCTTCTAATTCTTTCCATTCTGTCATATCTGCTTCTGGTGTATCTAGTTTTAAATGGTCGCAAACAATTTGATCCATTCCTTGTGCTTGTAAAACTAATGGGATGGAGTAAAGTGTATCTACATCTGGCGACTCGATAACTGCTTCTGGTTCGACATCACAAAATTGTGCCAATTTATTTTTCACGCTTTGAGAAACAGGTTGCTCTGTACGTACCACCAAAATATTCGGTTGGATACCTAAACCACGTAGCTCTTTTACACTGTGCTGCGTTGGTTTAGTTTTCATTTCTCCAGCAGCTTTCAAGTAAGGAATCAATGTTGTATGGATATACATAACATTATCTGTACCGACATCTGCTTTCATTTGACGAAGTGCTTCAAGGAATGGCAAAGATTCTATATCCCCTACTGTTCCCCCTACTTCTGTAATGATCACATCTGAATCAGTCATTTTAGCTGCTCGCATGATTTTTTCTTTGATCTCATTTGTAATATGAGGAATAACTTGAACAGTTGCTCCCAAGTATTCGCCCTTACGTTCTTTACGCAAAACTTCAGAATAGATTTTTCCTGTCGTCACGTTGGAGTATTTGTTCAAATTGATGTCAATAAAACGTTCGTAGTGGCCCAGATCCAAATCTGTTTCAGCACCATCATCTGTTACGAATACTTCTCCGTGCTGATATGGGCTCATCGTCCCCGGATCCACGTTGATGTATGGATCAAATTTTTGGATAGTTACTTTTAAGCCGCGGTTTTTCAATAAGCGTCCTAAAGAAGCTGCAACAATCCCTTTTCCGATTGATGAAACGACACCGCCGGTCACAAAAATATATTTTGTCATAAGTTCAAAAACTCCTTTTTAATTTATGTGCAGGAAAAGTCTCAGAAAATAAACAAAGCTCCCTATTCTTCAATAAGAATAGGGAGCCGAAATTTCTGTAAACTTCTGACCCTCTAAAAGGGTGCCCAAGGTGTATAATACAAGCTGACTAAGGGAAAGTCAAGTACTCAAATGAATACTATCCGCTTACAATTTTTTCTTTTTCGATATCCTTTGAGAAATTATTTCTTAAGTCCTTTATGAGTGCAAAAAAAATTTAACCCACATAATAAGCTTGATATAAACATAGCTAACGTTAAACCTAAGCAAATCAGAAAATCGTTACTGAAAAATTTTAAGTGAAATAATAGATAAAAAAATAAAACAAACATTATGATAGATAATATCCCACCTAATAAAGAACTACTTTTTCCTACTTGCAGCAACAGTTTATATAGCTTATCGTAGAAACAATCTTTTTCTTTCACCCTTATTTACCTCCTTTACGTAAAAAACGTAGTCCACAGTTCTCGGATTTTTGGCATATCTTTTCTATTAAATAATATCAAAAACAAAACAATTCCACTAATTTTTTCAAAGATGACCTTTTTTTCAACAAAAGTGCCTTGTAGGGATTCATTGAAGGTAACGAATCACATAAGTAAAAAATAAGGAGATGCGACAAAAGTCGTGCCTCCTTATTTCTAAATAAACGGTGTTCTCCTGCCAACTCCTCGGTCACAAGTCACAATATCCATCAAACATGAGAAGCTGTTTTTGAAATTATTTCTTGTGATTCGGAGTTAAATGGTAGGCTCACAACCTCTGGATAAACGGTATTCAAAAGCCAGTTTCTCGGTATTAAGCCAAATTTATGCAAAAATGTAGAAAGCCATTTTCACAAAATTTTTCTTAATACTCGAAACTAAACGTCTTTTTCAAAACCTCTTGGTAAACGGTGTTCAAAAGCTTGCATCTGCGGTAATAAGTTCAGCCAATTCAAAAACAAGAAAAGCTGTTTTTGCTTGGCTATTCTTATTACTTGTTGCAGGGCAGCTTTTTCACAACCTCTCCACTAAACGGTGTTCAATCAGCTGACCCTCGGTATTAGCTCAAAAAACGGCAAAATATGAGGAACTATTTTTCCGTTAGTTTCTCTAATACTCAGGTCAAAACGCTGATTTCACAGCCTCTAATTCACGGTATTCCTGTTTTAATAAAGTTCTAGATATTGTTCTCTTTCCCACTCGGAAACAGTTTGTCTGAATGCCGCCCATTCGAGACGTTTTGCTTCAACAAAATTTGAGAAGATATGTTGTCCTAATGCGTCAATCATTACATTATCCTTACGCAATTCTTTGATAGCATTATGGATAGTTGAAGGTAAGTCCTGGATATGTGCAGCTTCTCTTTCTTCCTCATCCATTACATAAATGTTACGGTCAACAGCTGCTGGCGGTGTGATCTGATTACGGATACCGTCTAGTCCTGCTTGCAACAATACTGCCATTGCCAAGTATGGGTTTGCAGATGGATCAACTGACCGCAATTCCAAACGTGTGGATAAACCGCGAGATTCTGGTACACGTACTAATGGCGAACGATTACGGCCACTCCATGCGACATAAACAGGCGCTTCATAACCTGGAACGAGACGTTTATAAGAATTGACTGTTGGATTGCAAACGGCTGTGTAGGCACGAGCATGTTTCAGCAAACCACCTAAGAAATGATAAGCTGTTTCACTTAGTTCCAATTCACCGTCTTTATCATAGAAAACATTTCCTTCATCATTGAACAAAGACATATTGCAATGCATACCAGAACCATTGATCCCAAATAACGGTTTCGGCATGAAAGTCGCGTGAAGTCCATGCTTGCGTGCAATCGTTTTGACAACGAGCTTGAAGGTTTGGATATTATCACAAGCATCTACCACATCTGCATATTTAAAGTCAATTTCATGCTGTCCTGGCGCTACTTCATGATGTGAAGCTTCCACTTCAAAGCCTAGACTTTCTAATTCCAACACGATGTCACGGCGGCAATTTTCACCTAAATCTGTTGGTGCAAAATCAAAATAACCACCTTTATCATTCAAGGTCGTTGTGATCCCACCGTCTTCGTCTAATTTAAATAAGAAGAATTCTGGTTCAGGTCCTAAATTGAAAGAGGTAAAACCAAGGTCGCGCATATCTTTCAATGCTCGTTTCAAATTCCCGCGAGGATCGCCGGCAAATGGTGTCCCATCCGGATTATAGATATCACAAATTAAACGAGCAACTTTTCCATGAGCACTTTCCCACGGGAAGATCATCCAAGTGGAGAGATCTGGATACAAATACATATCGCTTTCTTCAATTCGAACAAATCCTTCAATCGAAGAACCGTCAAACATCATTTTATTTTCTAATACTTTGTCGATCTGGCTCACTGGAACTTCTACATTTTTGATCGTACCTAAGATGTCTGTGAACATCAATCGTAAAAATCGTACGTTTTCTTCCTCAATGATTCGTTTGATTTCTTCACCTGTTATCTGTTTCTTTACCATGGTATCCCTCTTCCTTTTTTAATTTATTCAGTCAAAGAATTGTCTTTGCAATCCTTGCGACTGATAATGACCTGTTTTGCTTAACCCACCTTGCGCCAAAATCTCATCACGAAAAATTTGTCGAACGTCATGATCTGTCAACGGCTTCTTGTTTTTTGCTTCTTGTTTTTTCGCCTGTGCCATTTCGTATACACGTTTGATCCCAGCCATATTCAATCCCTCTGAAAGATAGTCTTTAATCTCAAGCAACATATCAATATCATTCAGCGAATACATACGTCGGTTTCCTTCGCTTCGTTCCGGATGAACTAAATCTTGTTCTTCATAATAGCGAATTTGCCGAGCAGACAAATCAGTCAGCTTCATAACTGTACCAATTGGAAATACGGACATATATCGGCGCAATTCCTTTTCTCCCATCAGACGTCCCCTTTCGTTTTATAAGTTGGCTAAAGTGTACCAATTAAAAAAAATATTGTCAACTGCATATGTTAGGTTTTCTAACATGAGATCTCTATTTTTTATAAAATAACAAAAAAATAAGAACACAAAAAAGGTATCTAGTTGATTTTCGTACCAGATACCTTTTATTTTTTATTATACTGTACTATCCTTTATTAGTGTTTTTATTGTATGATTTGTCAAATTAAGCTAGAATAAAATGCTTCTTGTACATAGCTCAAAAATATTTCGATTGGTGTTCTGTAATTCAATGATTTTCTTG
>NZ_BEHC01000068.1:46921-92090 GCF_003112495.1 Enterococcus sp. H57 | reverse complement strand
CCGAGGAGGCTCATTGTCAAGGACAATCGGAATAGCATACGGAAAGAAGTTCTGCACCTTATAAAATTTGTCAAAAAAACTGTTGCCATTCCAAGAAAATAGCTTTTCTAAAATACCGTAATTTATTTTTATAGGACAAATAAGCTAATGTGAGCTATGCCTTCTATATAAGACTAAGTTCTATTATAAGTAACGAAGTAATTCTCGTTCCTTCCTGTAGTAATATTTTTTAAATAACCTATAGGCTTCTTCAAAAGTACATCCTCCAGTAAATTCTAAGTACTGGAGGATTCTTTTTCTAGTGTTGCTTTACTCATGAAAAAGTAGTTGGCTACTTCATCAAAATTTCTGAACTTTTTTAATGTATAATAAAGAGCTCGATCATTTACTACAAGGATGCTAGCTCCTACATTTTCACAGTTTTTTAGCAAGTAAATTTTTCTAAAATCACATCAGGAAATGCATGAGATTCTTTAAGAGAGGCAATTATAGGGCTATGATTACGGTTCGTGTAAGTGACGCCAAAAAAGAATGGCTTTCTTATATGGCTGAATTTTATGGGATTACTTTATCTGAACTTCTAAAAAACTATTCGATGGAATAACTAGAAGATGAATACAATCGTCAAACGGCTGAAATTGCCCATAAACATTGGATAAGAAGTGGGAAAACAACAGTATTCATGGAAGAATCCTTAATGAATTTGGTGGGCTGGAATGACCCGCCGTTTAAAATTCACGCCCGAAATTCAGAAGCAGCTCTGATTGGCAAATACGTGTATTGGTAGAGATAGAAGATAATCAATTCGTTGTTATCGCTATTCAAGTAGGGCACCGAAGAAATGTCTATGATTAAGAGACTGTTTATTTTTACAAAAAAATAATAATTGGAATCTAGTTAAAACTCTTGAAGTGAGAGATTTGACTAGATTTTTTTATGAATAAAATAAGGACAAAATTGTTTAGGAAGAATCATGAGTGTAAAAAAATCATCCAAGAAGTCGATTCTTGGATTTTTTAGTGGATTTGTTCGCCAAATACGTTTAGTATGCGTATATGAGAGGTTGTAAGCAAAGCGTTGTGGTCTGAGCACTTAAGGAGGAATCTGTGAGAATAGCTTTTCATATTTTTGCAGATTTTGACTTAATGCCGAAGGTCAGCTTTGCGATTACCGTTTATCGAGAGGCTGTAAAAGCACCGTGTAGCTCCGATGACAATAAGCAAGCATTTTTAGAGCTAGGTTTCCTTGATTCTAAATATGCGGCTTATTTCAATGAGTTGGTGCTTGAACGCGATTTTAAGAAGGTCGAAAACAGGCACGACTTTTCGACGTAAGGAGAAAGAATTTCAATGATAGAAACAATAAATCCCGCAGAAAACAAGGTTTCTGCGTACATTCATATCCCATTTTGCGAGCATATCTGCTATTACTGTGACTTTAATAAAGTTTTTTTAGAAGGGCAGCCAGTAGATGAGTATGTGGAAATGCTGCTGAATGAAATGAGTTTAATGCTGGAAAGTCATCCTACAGCGAATTTGGAAACACTTTATGTAGGAGGCGGAACACCAACTTCTTTATCTGCTAAACAACTTGATCGACTATTATCAGGTGCTAGAGAGATCCTGCCTTTTCAAAATGGTAATGAGTTTACTGTAGAAGCGAATCCTGGTGATTTGACCCGTGAAAAACTTCAAGTGATGAAAAACTATGGCGTCAATCGTTTATCCATGGGAGTGCAGACATTTGACAATCGCTTATTGAAAAAAATTGGACGTAAACATACTGCAGAAGATGTGTATCAAACAATGCAATTTTTAGAAGCAGAAAATTTTACCAATGTAAGCATCGATTTGATTTATGCATTACCGGGACAAACACTAGAAGGATATCGGGATACTTTGGAAAAAGCTTTGGCTTTGGATCTGCCTCACTATTCTTTGTACTCATTGATCCTCGAAAACAAAACAATGTTCATGAACTGGGTACGACAAGGAAGACTCGAACTGCCTGATCAGGAAACGGAAACCAGAATGTTTGAAGAGACGATTGAAGCAATGGAAAAGCATGGACGTCACCAATATGAAATAAGTAACTTTGGGCTCTCCGGACATGAATCTCAACATAACCTCATGTACTGGAACAATGACCACTATTTTGGGTTTGGAGCTGGTGCTAGCGGTTATCTTGGAGATATTCGTTACCGCAACAAAGGACCAATCCAACACTATTTACGCCCATTACGAGCAAATGAACGCCCGGTATTGGAAGAAGAAAAATTGACACGAAAAAATCAAATAGAAGAAGAAATGTTCTTAGGACTAAGAAAAAAAACAGGGATTACTAAAAAACATTTCTATGATCGCTATCAAAAAACAATTGAATCGGTGTACGGTGATGTGCTAAGGGAATTAGAGCAAGAAGGGTTACTTGTTAATGAAGAAGACCGTGTTTATTTGACACCAAGAGGGACTTTTTTGGGGAACAATGTGTTTGAGCGCTTTTTATTTGAAAAATAGTTTGAAGAATATTTGTTTTTTATCGAAACTTGAAAAGAAAAAGTTTAGAAAGTTTGACAATGAGGTATTGAAGTATTGATATAACTGGATTTACATCAATTATTTAGAATTAGCACTCTTGTGTTTAGAGTGCTAAAAAATGGAGTCTTTCTCTTGACAGGAGAAGGGCTTCTTGCTATATTTATAAGTGAATTAGCACTTAGAATATATGAGTGCTAATGAGAGGTGAGGAAGATGTTAACAAAGCGACAAAACGACATTTTACGTCTGATCATCCAACACTATACGAGTAGTGGCGTGCCCGTTGGTTCCAAAACATTAATGTCTGAGGGAGTCGAGGCCAGCTCAGCAACGATTCGCAATGATATGAAAGCATTAGAAGATGAAGGATTGCTGTTGAAGACTCACTCTTCTTCTGGGCGGATTCCATCTGCTTTAGGCTATCGTTATTACGTGGATCATTTGTTAAAACCTGCTCGCGTAGCAGAAGATGATTTGCTGCTGATTCGTCAGTCTCTAGGCAGAGAATTTCATGAAATCAATGAGATTATTAAGCAATCTGCTGAGATATTATCTGAGCTGACAAGCTATACGACTTTTTCATTGGGACCTGAAATAAAAGACCGCCGACTGACTGGCTTTCGTATCGTACCCTTGAATAATCGACAGATTATTGCTATCGTCGTAACAGATATGGGGAATGTAGAAAGCCAAGTGTTCACTCTTCCCGAATATATGGGAAGTCAGGAACTAGAAAAAATGGTACAGATTGTAAACGACCGTCTAGTCGGAGATCCTCTGATGACGGTGTACCATAAACTTCGTACGGAGATTCCGATGATTCTTCATAAATATTTCCAGACGACAGAAGGGATGTCTCAGTTATTTGACACCGTTCTTGGTCATGTTTTTGAAGAAAAGGTTTATGTCAGTGGACAAATGAATCTCTTGGATTATGAGCCCCGTCAAGATCTTGATCAGTTCAAATCGATGTTTTCTTTTATGAAAGACTCAGACGGACTTACACAAATGATCACTCCGATGGATAGCAATATTCATATCAAGATTGGTGCTGAATTAGGCAATGATTTATTGCAGAATATGAGTATGATTCAAGCAAGTTACGAGATAGATGGTCATGGAAGAGGTACAATAGCCTTGTTAGGGCCTACTAGTATGCCTTATTCTCGGATGTTCGGTCTAGTCGATGTTTATCGAAGAGAACTAGCAGCTAAACTTGCCGATTACTACCGCTCGCTTGACTTGTCAAACTCGTAATGTGAATAACGAAGCTATTTGCAGCTGATCGTTCTCTCTTTCTTAGTAAGAGCAATCAAACAGCTGACTGAATAATGAAAGGAAGACTGTATCGTGAAAGAAAATCAAGAAGAACTAGATAAAGAAATGACAGATGCTCAGCCAGAACCGGAAATCGATGTCGAAGCTGCAGAAGATTCGGGTATTTCAGAAGCTGAAGCGGAAGAATTCGAAACAGCGAAATTAAAAGCTGAGTTAGAAGAAATGGAAGATAAATACTTGCGGGCTCGTGCTGAAATCGCAAATATGGCAAATCGAGGAAAAAATGAGCGTGAGCAATTACAAAAATACCGTTCACAAGATTTAGCCAAAAAATTACTTCCATCAATTGACAACCTGGAACGTGCATTAGCCACAGAAGTGTCAGATGATCAAGGGGCAGGTTTGAAAAAAGGCGTGGAAATGGTCTTGGAAAGTTTGCGTAACGCACTGGAAGAAGAAGGAATTGAAAAAATCCCTGCTAAAGGAGAAGCCTTTGATCCTAATCTTCATCAAGCAGTACAAACTGTTCCAGCGACTGAAGATACACCAGCCGATACGATTGTAGAAGTACTACAAGAAGGCTACAAATTACATGATCGCGTGTTAAGACCAACTATGGTCATTGTTGCACAATAATTGTGCGGATATAAAACTTACACTTTCAATTAAAGAAGGAGACGTTAATTATGAGTAAAATTATCGGTATTGACTTAGGTACGACTAACTCTGCAGTAGCAGTATTGGAAGGAAACGAAGCAAAAATCATCGCTAACCCAGAAGGAAACCGTACAACACCTTCTGTTGTATCATTCAAAAATGGAGAAATCCAAGTAGGGGAAGTTGCAAAACGTCAAGCTGTGACAAACCCAAATACGATTTCATCAATCAAACGCCATATAGGTGAAGCAGGTTACAAAGTAGATGTAGAAGGTAAATCATATACACCACAAGAAATCTCAGCAATGATCCTTCAATATATCAAAGGATTCGCAGAAGACTATTTAGGTGAAAAAGTCGAAAAAGCAGTTATCACTGTGCCAGCTTACTTTAATGATGCACAACGTCAAGCAACAAAAGATGCTGGTAAGATCGCTGGTCTAGAAGTAGAACGTATCGTCAATGAACCAACTGCAGCTGCTCTTGCCTATGGTTTAGATAAAACAGATCGCGACGAAAAAATCTTAGTATTCGACCTTGGTGGCGGTACTTTTGACGTATCTATCCTTGAACTAGGAGACGGTGTCTTTGATGTATTGTCAACAGCTGGCGACAACCATCTAGGTGGGGACGACTTTGATAACAAAATCATCGACTACATGGTAGCAGAATTCAAAAAAGAAAACAGCATTGACTTGTCTCAAGACAAAATGGCTTTACAACGCTTGAAAGACGCTGCTGAAAAAGCGAAAAAGGATTTATCTGGCGTATCAAGCACACAAATCAGCTTGCCATTTATCACAGCAGGAGAATCTGGACCATTGCATTTGGAAATGACATTGACACGTGCAAAATTTGATGAATTAACAGCTGACTTAGTAGAACGTACAAAAGTACCAGTACGTCAAGCGCTAAAAGATGCAGGTTTATCACAATCAGAAATCGACGAAGTTATTTTAGTCGGTGGATCTACTCGTATCCCTGCAGTTGTAGAAGCAGTACGTAAAGAAACAGGAAAAGAACCAAACAAATCAGTTAACCCTGATGAAGTAGTTGCTATGGGTGCTGCTATCCAAGGTGGCGTGATCACTGGTGATGTGAAAGATGTTGTTTTACTTGACGTTACACCATTGTCATTAGGTATCGAAACAATGGGTGGAGTGTTCACTAAATTGATTGACCGCAATACAACGATTCCAACAAGTAAATCACAAGTATTCTCAACTGCGGCAGATAATCAACCAGCAGTAGACATCCATGTATTACAAGGTGAACGCCCAATGGCTGCTGACAACAAAACTCTAGGAAGATTCCAATTGACAGATATTCCAGCAGCTCCTCGTGGTATTCCACAAATCGAAGTAACATTCGATATTGATAAAAACGGGATTGTAAATGTATCTGCGAAAGATCTAGGTACACAAAAAGAACAAAAAATCACGATCAAATCTTCTTCAGGTCTAACAGACGAAGAAATCGAACGTATGGTGAAAGATGCAGAAGCAAACGCTGAAGCAGATAAAGCTCGTAAAGAGGAAGTTGACCTACGTAATGATGTAGACGCATTGCTATTCTCTGTGGACAAAACATTGAAAGAATTAGAAGGCAAAGTGGACGAAGAAGAAGTGAAAAAAGCAGAAACAGCTCGTGACGAATTAAAAGCCGCTGTTGAAGCAAACAACATCGAGGAAATGAAAACTAAACGCGATGCATTGAACGAAATCGTTCAAAACTTGACTGTTAAACTATACGAACAAGCTGCACAACAACAAGCTCAAGAAAATCCAGAAGCAGCTCAAGGCGGAGCAGATGATGTCGTTGATGCTGATTTTGAAGAAGTCGATGGCGACGATAAATAATCAGTTCACTGAATTTCGAGAGAAGGCCAAAGTTGCTACTTTGGCTTTTTCTTTTGAAAAATAGTTTGAAGTATCGGTTTTTGTTTCAAACAAAATATGATATGATAACAAGCGACGTGAAAATGATGAGAACCAATAGGAGGAAAGCCTATGGCAACAAAACGTGATTATTATGAAGTCTTAGGGCTCTCAAAAGGAGCATCAGAAGATGAAATAAAGAAAGCTTATCGTAAGCTTTCGAAAAAATACCATCCTGACATCAATAAAGAACCTGATGCGGAAGAAAAATTCAAAGAAGTATCAGAAGCATATGAGATTTTAAGTGACCCGCAAAAACGCGCTGCATACGACCAATACGGGCATGCAGGCACAGATCCAAATTACGGTGCTGGTGGAGCTGGTGGCGGATTTGGTGGATTCGGCGGCTTCTCTGGTGGCGGCTTCGGTGGTTTTGAAGATATCTTCGACTCTTTCTTTGGAGGAGGCGGTCGGTCAGTCGATCCAAATGCGCCTCGTCAAGGTGCTGATTTGCAATATACGGTCGACTTGTCTTTTGAAGAAGCGATTTTTGGTGTAGAAAAAGAAATCAAGTATAATCGGGAAGAAATCTGTCATACTTGTGGTGGAAACGGTGCAAAACCAGGCACACAACCAACTACTTGTCATAAATGTCATGGTGCAGGTACGATCAATGTAGAACGCCAAACGCCACTTGGACGAGTGATGAGCCGTCAAACTTGTGATGTTTGTCATGGCACAGGGAAAGAAATCAAAGAACCTTGTCCAACCTGTCATGGCTCAGGACATGAGAAGAAAGCACATTCAGTTAAAGTGAATGTACCAGCTGGTGTAGAAGAAGGACAACAAATGCGTTTAGCTGGTCAAGGAGAAGCTGGAGAAAACGGCGGACCATTTGGTGATTTGTATGTGGTTTTTCGTGTAGAAGAAAGTGATATCTTTGATCGTGAAGGTTCTGAAATTTACTATGAATTGCCTTTAAGTTTTGTACAAGCAGCTTTGGGGGATGAAGTCCAAGTACCAACTGTCCATGGAGATGTGAAATTGAAGATCCCTGCTGGAACACAGACAGGTACGAACTTCCGTTTACGTGGAAAAGGCGCTCCGAAGTTACGTGGTGGTGCAACAGGCGACCAACATGTCAAAGTAAAACTGATCACACCGAAAAATCTAAATGAACAACAAAGAGAAGCATTACGTGCATTCGCTGAAGCTGGTGGCATCAAAGTTGAAGAACAGCAAGAAGACGGTTTCTTCGATAAGTTTAAAGATGCTTTTGGCGGGAAAAAGCGGAAGTAGTTTTTCTAGTAAAAATATAAAGTAGACTTGCCCAAATTTTCTATTTCTAGTAAAAACGCTAAGTCATTAATAATTAAAAACCAGACGAACAATCATACGTTCGCCTGGTTTTTTTGTAGTTGTCATGTTTGTACCAACAAAAAAGCCAGCTTTAGAATAAGATAATCATCATAGTTTCTGAAGGTGGTATCGACTATGTACTTGATATCGTCAATGAACCCATGGTACTTTCTTATGCGATGGAACAGGTAGAGCGATTGCTTGTTTGTGCAGGAGAACAAGCGATGCGGCTGGTACAGTTAAGTGAAAAAACAAGAAACTAAAAATGCCCGGTCGTCATGAAGCGACCGGGCATTTTTAGTTTTTATTAAATATTTAATACTTTATTCAAGAAATCTTTTGTCCGTTCATTTTGCGGATTTTCAAAGATTTGTTGAGGCGTTCCGTCTTCTAAAAAGTTTCCGTCGTCAATGAACATGACACGATTGGCCACTTCTTTAGCGAAGCCCATTTCGTGCGTAACGATAACCATCGTCATACCTTGTTCTGCTAACTTTTTCATGACGTTCAAGACATCACCGACCATTTCGGGGTCGAGTGCAGATGTAGGCTCATCAAAAAGCATGATGTCAGGGTTCATCGCTAGAGCACGAGCAATAGCCACACGCTGCTTTTGTCCACCGGAAAGCATTTCAGGATACATATCTTTTTTATCTTCTAGACCAACTGTCTGCAGCAATTTGATTGCTTTTTTCTCTGCTTCTTCTCTAGATTCTTTCTTCAGGTCCATCGGTGCTAAAATGATGTTTTCCAAAATAGAAAGATGAGGGAATAGGTTAAAGTGCTGGAATACCATTCCGATATGTTGTCTCACCAAGTTGATATCTGTGCTTTTATCCATCAAGTGGGCGCCGTCAATAATAATTTCACCGTCAGAAGGTTCTTCTAAACGATTCAAGCAACGCAAAAATGTACTTTTTCCTGAACCTGAAGGGCCAATGATACAGACGACATCTCCTTCGTTGATGGACACATTGATGTCGTTTAATACTGTGTTATCGCCGTATTTTTTGACTAAATGCTCAACTAAGATTTTTTCTGCCATCTTACTTCACCTTCTTTTCTAAAACTTTTGCTAATTTTGTCAATGCTGTGATCAAAATCAAGTACATGATCGCAATGATCAAGTAAACATACGTACTTTGTGTTGTACGTGCAACAATGATCTTACCAGTTTGCAGCAATTCGACTACACCGATTGCGGAAATGATCGTTGTGTCTTTTAATGAGATAACGAACTGATTGACGAATGATGGGATCATGATGCGTATCGCTTGCGGCAAAATGATTTTTTGCATTGTCCGATTATAAGAAAGACCTAAACTTCTGGAAGCTTCCATTTGTCCGACAGGAACGGCGTTGATCCCGCCTCGAACAATCTCTGCGATATAAGCACTTGCGTTAAGAGTCAAGGTGATAACACCAGCAAGGAAGTCAGGAATCGTAAATCCAACGATACCAGGCAACCCAAAGAAAATAAAGAACGCAAGAACCATCATTGGAATTCCTCGGATGATATCGACATAAATACTAGCAATTGTGCGAAGAGCGCGTATTGGTGCTACACTGAATAATCCAAAAATCACACCGATTACTATAGCCAAAGCAAAGGAGATCAAAGTTAGGAGAATTGTTCTCCAAAGTCCTTTCAACAATGCTTGATAGTTGTTTTGGATAAGTCCAAGAAATGTTGATTCATCAGCAGTGGAAGACTCACTGGAAGTTTCTGAACCATCCGCTACATATTCTTTAATAATCTTATCGTATTCGCCTGTTCTTTTTAATTCTTTCAATCCTTCATTGAACATATTAAGAAGCTCAGGATTTTGTCCTTTTTTAACGGCAAATGCATATTTTCCGCCAGATTCTTTTTTGATCGGTGTTTCCAATTCTTGTCCTTGTTTGATCGCATAACCGATTACCGGATAATCATCCATCATTGCATCGATTGCGCCAACTTTTAACCCGTCGTACAATTGATCAGCAGCATCAAAATATTTGATAGAATAGCCATATTCAGATTCATGGTCGCTTAAAAATTCAGCACTTTCGGTACCAACTTTTGCTCCGACTGTTTTTCCTTTCAAATCTTCATAAGACTTGATCGAAGTATCTCCTTTTTTGACAGCTAATTGGATCCCGCTATCAAAGTAAGAATCAGAAAAATCATAGCTTTTCTTTCGTTCATCTGTTACAGTCATTCCGGCAATCATTCCGTCTGCTTGTCCTGATTCCAAAGCTTGCAAAGCAGCAGAGAAACCACGGTAGTCCATTCGGATGTTAAATCCTTGCAGTTTGGCGATGTTTTCCATCAATTTTACATCGATGCCTTCGTACTCGCCCTTTGCGTTTTGAAATTCAAATGGAGCAAAAGCAGAGTCACTGGCAATTACGTATACGTCTTTTTTGGGCTCTATTTTTTGCATTGTCTCGCTTGTGCTTGACTCTGCCGTTGTAGTGTTGTCAGCTTGTGCAACATGTCCAAACGCAAGTGTCACAAGTCCTGTCATTAAGAAAACAAATGAGTGAAATAAATGCTTTCTTTTCATAATCAACCTCCTAAATTTCCAATATTTTATTATTATAGGCGAAAAGTGCTGAATCAGACAAGACTGTAAGCTCGAAAAAATGAAAAAAATGCGAGTTTCTAACATTTTATGTTATAAAACGTAACATGCATAATAAGATAAAAAAGTGGCGAAAGTATGTTCGGTGTGGTATAATTTTTTAGTAAGGAATGCCTTTGCTTTCCTTTTCTTTTTATTGGTCGTAAAATGAAAAGGAATGAATGAAAAGGAGGACGAAGAATGATTGAGAGAGATACCTCCCGACACTTTGAGCTTGTCTCGAAATACCAACCGGCTGGTGATCAGCCTGAAGCGATTAACCAATTAGTGGATGGCGTAGTCGGCGGGAAAAAAGCACAAATCTTATTAGGTGCGACTGGAACAGGGAAAACATATACGATTTCCAATCTTATTGAGAAAGTGAATAAACCAACACTGATTATTGCCCATAACAAAACATTGGCTGGTCAGCTGTACGGGGAATTCAAGGAATTTTTCCCTAACAATGCTGTTGAATATTTTGTTTCTTATTATGATTATTATCAGCCTGAAGCTTATGTGCCTTCAAGCGATACGTATATCGAAAAAGATTCAAGTGTAAATGATGAGATCGACAAATTACGACATTCGGCTACTAGTTCATTATTAGAAAGAAATGATGTGATCGTCATTGCATCCGTTTCATGTATTTTTGGATTAGGTTCGCCTTTTGAGTACCAAAAACAAGTAGTTTCGATTCGACAGGGAGCAGAACTAGATCGCAATCAGTTGATTCGTGACTTAGTCAGTATCCAATTCGAAAGAAATGATATAGATTTTCAGCGCGGTCGTTTTCGAGTGCGCGGTGATGTCGTGGAGATTTTTCCGGCTTCAAGAGATGAACGTGCCTTACGTGTGGAGTTTTTTGGAGATGAGGTCGAACGTATCCGAGAAGTCAATGCACTGACAGGTGAAGTTTTAGGAGAAACGGAACACGTGGCAATCTTCCCGGCGACTCACTTTGTGACGAATGATGAACATATGGAGCATGCCGTAGCGAATATCAAAGCGGAATTAGAACAGCGTTTAACTGTCTTGCGAAATGAAAACAAACTTCTGGAAGCTCAACGTTTAGAACAGCGAACCAATTACGATATTGAAATGATGTTAGAAATGGGCTACACGTCGGGAATTGAAAATTATTCTCGGCATATGGACGGACGTAAAGAAGGTGAACCGCCTTATACGCTATTGGATTTCTTTCCTGAAGATTTTTTGATCGTGGCGGACGAATCGCACGTAACCATGCCTCAAATCAGAGGAATGTATAATGGTGACCGAGCGAGAAAACAGATGCTAGTAGATTACGGTTTCCGTTTGCCATCTGCTTTAGACAATCGGCCACTTCGGTTAGAAGAGTTTGAAAAACATGTCAATCAGATCATTTATGTCTCTGCGACGCCAGGACCATATGAACATGAACAAACAGATACCGTTATCCAACAAATCATCCGTCCGACAGGGCTGCTTGACCCAGTGATCGAAGTTCGTCCAATCATGGGACAAATCGATGATCTAGTAGGCGAAATAAATGAACGAGTCGAAAAAGACCAGCGGGTGTTTGTAACGACATTGACGAAAAAAATGGCAGAAGACCTCACAGATTATTTCAAAGAATTAGGGATCAAAGTCAAATATTTGCATAGTGATATCAAAACGCTGGAACGAACAGAAATCATTCGAGATCTTCGATTAGGTGAATTTGATGTGTTAGTTGGAATCAATTTGCTTCGTGAAGGATTAGACGTACCTGAAGTTTCCCTTGTTGCTATCTTGGATGCGGATAAAGAAGGCTTTTTACGTAGTGAACGTTCCTTAGTCCAAACGATTGGACGAGCTGCTCGGAATGAAGAAGGTAAAGTAATCATGTACGCAGACAAAGTAACAGATTCTATGCGTCTAGCGATGGATGAAACATCAAGACGCCGTACGATTCAGCAGAAGTACAATGAAGAACATGGGATCGTTCCAAAAACGATCATTAAAGAAATCCGAGATTTGATTTCTATTACGAAAGAATCGGAAGATGATACAAAAGAAGCGGTACAAGTCTCGTATGAAGAAATGACGAAAGAAGAAAAAGATACGTTATTGATGAAATTAGAAAAAGAAATGAAAGATGCGGCGAAAGCATTGGATTTTGAAACAGCCGCTAATGTGCGAGATATGATTTTAGAATTAAAAGCTTCAAAGTAGGAGGACAACATGGCTAACGATAAAATTACGATTCACGGTGCACGTGCCCATAACTTGAAAAATATAGATGTAACGATTCCACGAGATAAATTCGTGGTCGTTACAGGTTTGTCCGGTTCTGGAAAAAGTTCCCTAGCATTTGATACGCTGTACGCTGAAGGGCAGCGGAGATACGTAGAGAGCCTTTCTGCTTATGCTCGTCAGTTTTTAGGACAAATGGATAAGCCGGACGTAGATAGCATCGACGGATTGAGTCCGGCGATTTCTATTGATCAGAAAACAACAAGTAAAAATCCTCGGTCGACAGTAGGTACTGTGACGGAAATCAATGACTATTTACGCTTGTTGTTTGCACGTGTAGGACATCCGATTTGTCCCAACGATCATATCGAGATTACCAGTCAATCAGTAGATCAAATGGCAGATCAAGTAATGGCTTTGCCTGAGCGCACAAAGATCCAAGTGTTGGCACCGATCGTGGTAAAGAAAAAAGGACAACATAAAAAAATATTCGAACGAATCCAAAAAGAGGGATACGTCCGCGTTCGAGTCGATGGTGAGATCTATGATTTAAGTGAAGTGCCTGAGCTGGAGAAAAACAAAAAACATGATATCGCGATCGTCATCGACCGGATCATTGTGAAAGAAGGGATTCGTTCTCGTCTATTTGATTCTTTAGAGGCGGCCCTGCGATTGGCAGACGGCTATGCTCTGGTTGACGTGATCGGTGAAGAAGAAATGTTGTTTAGCGAACACTATGCCTGTCCTTATTGCGGATTTACTGTTGGCGAACTAGAACCAAGACTGTTCTCATTCAATGCGCCTTTTGGAGCTTGTCCAGACTGTGATGGTTTAGGTGTCAAATTAGAAGTCGATCAAGATTTAGTGATTCCAGATAGAACGAAGACACTTAGTCAAGGTGCTATCGTTCCATGGAATCCAATCAGCTCTCAGTATTATCCTCAAATGTTAGCGCAGGCTTGTGAAAGTTTCGGTATCGATTTAGATACACCATTCGAAGAATTACCGGAAGAGCATCAGGATATCATCTTGAATGGGACAGATGATCTTTTCCATTTCCATTATGAAAATGATTTTGGTGGCGTTCGCGATGTAGAAACGACTTTCGAAGGGGTATTGAAGAATATCGAGCGTCGTTATCATGATACGAACAGTGATTTCACGCGTGAGCAAATGCGTCTTTATATGACAGAATTAACTTGTCAGACATGTAAAGGTTATCGATTGAATCCCCAAGCTCTATCTGTTCAAATCAATGGAACGAATATCGGGCAAACAAATGAGTTGTCTATTCAAAAAGCAGTAGATTTCTTCTCAAACTTAACGTTATCTGAACAAGAGAAAGTAATTGCCAAACCGATTTTAAAAGAAGTAAATGACAGACTTTCATTCTTGGAAAATGTGGGACTAGACTATCTAACTTTGAGTCGCGCTTCCGGAACATTATCTGGGGGAGAAGCGCAGCGAATCAGATTGGCTACACAAATTGGATCGAATCTTTCTGGAGTTTTGTATATTTTAGATGAACCATCGATCGGATTGCATCAACGCGACAACGATCGACTGATTGGCTCATTAAAGAAAATGCGTGATCTTGGCAACACCCTCGTTGTAGTCGAACATGATGAAGATACGATGTGGGCAGCAGATTATCTGATTGACGTCGGACCTGGGGCCGGAGAACAAGGCGGACAAATCGTGGCTGCAGGCACTCCTGAAGAAGTAGCTAATGATGAAAATTCTTTGACAGGGAAATATCTTTCAGGGAAAAAATCAATCCCTGTACCAAAAGAACGCCGTAAAGGTAATGGGAAAGCAATCAAGATCACTGGTGCTTCAGAAAACAATCTGAAAAATATTAGTGTTGAATTTCCATTAGGAGAATTTGTAGCAGTCACAGGTGTGTCTGGTTCTGGAAAGAGTACATTGGTCAATAGTATCTTAAAGAAATCGTTAGCGCAAAAATTAAATAAGAATTCTGCTAAGCCAGGTAAATTCAAGACAATTTCCGGCTACGAAAGTATCGAAAAGATCATCGATATCGATCAAAGCCCAATCGGCCGGACGCCGAGAAGTAATCCAGCGACTTATACAAGTGTATTTGATGATATCCGTGGGTTATTTGCTCAAACGAACGAGGCAAAAATGCGGGGTTATAAGAAAGGGCGTTTTAGTTTCAACGTAAAAGGCGGTCGTTGTGAAGCTTGTCGCGGGGATGGAATTATTAAGATCGAAATGCACTTTTTGCCTGATGTCTATGTTCCTTGTGAAGTATGTCATGGCAAACGATATAACTCTGAAACATTAGAAGTGCATTACAAAGGAAAAAGCATTGCTGATATTTTGGAAATGACAGTAGAAGATGCTGTAGAATTCTTCAAGCACATTCCAAAGATTCATCGCAAACTGCAAACGATTGTTGATGTTGGCTTAGGTTATGTGACGATGGGGCAACCAGCAACGACATTGTCCGGTGGTGAGGCACAACGGATGAAACTTGCCAGTGAATTGCACAAAATCTCTAATGGAAAGAATTTCTATATACTAGATGAACCAACGACAGGACTTCATAGCGATGACATCGCCCGCTTGTTGCATGTATTACAAAGATTAGTAGATGCTGGTAACACAGTTTTAGTGATTGAACACAATCTAGATGTAATCAAAACAGCAGATTATATCATTGATTTAGGACCAGAAGGTGGAGAAGGTGGAGGAACGATCCTTACGACTGGAACACCAGAAGAAATCATTAACGTAAAAGAAAGTTATACAGGTCACTATTTGAAAAAAATAATGGTATAAAGAGGATAGATAGCTGAGATAGTTAAAAAAACATAAAAAAATGAATTTTTGCTTGTTTTATTAATATCAGTGTTCTAGAATCATTACATGGTAGTTCTTTCTACACTGATTGGTATAGACAAAAACTTCCTATAAGTTCAATCCGTTCAAAAAAGAATTGAGCAATCGGAGGAGTTTCCTTTGATTGCTTTTTTCTTTATGGTATGATATTCCTTGTGTAGTTGGAAAAGAAAAACAAGAGATTATGAGTAAGTGAGAGATAATGATGAACAGTATTGAAAATGAAGAATTTATCCCTATATTATTAGGAAGCGACATGAACGTTTATGGTATGGCACGTTCTTTTAATGAAGCATACGGCAAAATCTGCCAAGCATATGCTTCGGATCAGTTAGCCCCTACCCGCTACAGTAAAATTGTCAATGTAGAAGTTATTCCAGGATTTGATAAAGACCCTGTATTTATCGAGACGATGCTTCGTTTGGCAAAAGAAAGATATTCTGATAAGAGTAAAAAATATCTTTTGATTGCTTGTGGTGATGGATATGCAGAATTGATCTCCCAACATAAACAAGAGCTGTCAGAATATTTTATCTGTCCATATATTGATTATTCTTTATTTGAAAGACTGATCAATAAAGTAAGCTTTTATGAAGTTTGTGAAGAATATGATCTTCCGTATCCTAAAACATTGATCGTCAGAGAAGAAATGTTAGTAAATGGACATTTGGAACAGGAATTGCCTTTTGAATTCCCAGTTGCTTTGAAACCTGCAAACAGTGTGGAGTATCTTTCTGTCCAATTTGAAGGAAGAAAAAAAGCTTTTATTTTAGAGACTAGAGAAGAGTTCGATTTAATTTTAGGCCGGATATACGAAGCCGGTTATAAAAGTGAAATGATTGTACAAGATTTTATCCCGGGTGATGATAGTAATATGCGTGTGCTAAATGCGTATGTAGATGAAGATCATCAAGTTCGGATGATGTGTCTTGGTCATCCACTGTTAGAAGATCCTACACCAGCATCGATTGGTAATTACGTTGTGATCATGCCAGATTATAACGAAAAAATCTATCAAACCATTAAGGCATTTTTGGAAAAAATCGAATATACAGGCTTTGCCAATTTCGATATGAAGTATGATCCTAGAGATGGAGAATATAAATTATTTGAAATCAATTTGAGACAAGGTCGTAGCAGTTTCTTTGTGACATTGAACGGCTTGAATCTGGCTCGTTTCGTCACAGAAGATCGAGTGTTTAACAAACCCTTTGTTGAAACGACCTATGGAACGAATCAATCAGATAAAGCAAGATTATGGATGGGTGTGCCCAAAAAAATCTTTTTAGAATATGCTCGGGAAAATGAAGACAAAAAACTAGCTGAGCAAATGATCAAAGAAAATCGTTACGGTACTACTGTGTTTTATGAAAAAGACCGGTCAATCAAGCGCTGGTTGTTGATGAAATATATGTTCCATAACTATATTCCAAGATTCAAAAAGTATTTTCATGTGAAAGAAGGCTAGTTCATGGAGAATTTTTTCAGTATTTTAGGCGGAATGGGCACGATGGCGACAGAAAGTTTTGTTCGCTTGATCAACCACCGAACGAAAGCTACAAAAGATCAAGAATATTTGAATTATGTCTTATTCAATCATGCAACAGTTCCTGATCGTACAGCTTATATTTTAGATCGATCAGAAGAAAATCCAATGCCGTTTCTGCTGGATGATATTGAGAAACAAAATTTATTGCAGCCGAACTTCATTGTGTTGACTTGTAACACCGCACACTACTTTTTTGAAGAATTACAAGCGGCAACGGATATTCCTATCCTTCATATGCCAAGAGAAGCAGCAAATGAACTTGTCCGTCAGCATACGACAGGGAGAGTAGCGATTCTAGGAACAGAAGGAAGTATGAAAGCTGGAATCTATGAACGCGAAGTCAAAAATCTTGGATTCGAAACAGTGATTCCTGATACTGTTCTTCAAGAAAAAATCAATTATCTGATCTATCATGAGATCAAGGAATCGGATTATTTGAATCAAGAGCTATATTACGAAATCTTAGAAGAAGCGGTAGAGCGCCTAAACTGTGAAAAAGTCATCTTAGGTTGCACAGAATTGTCATTGATGCATGAATTTGCTGAAGATAACCATTATCCAGTGATCGATGCC
The DNA here is from genome assembly GCF_003112495.1 of Enterococcus sp. H57. NCBI lineage: Bacteria > Bacillati > Bacillota > Bacilli > Lactobacillales > Enterococcaceae > Enterococcus > Enterococcus sp. H57. Next base: position 74,572 of record NZ_BEHC01000068.1, on the reverse strand, counting down.
CAATCTATTTTAGCAGATCGGACGATTGAACGAGCGCTAGCTGAAAGAAGCAAGGCATTGGATACAGCATCGGAAAAGTAAAAAAATTGGATTTGGGGCAAATATCCTAAAAGATATTTGGTCCAAATCTTTTTGTAAAAGAAAAAGAAAACTGGTAATGATACGCCCGGAATGATATAATTTTACTATGCACAATGTGAGAGGAGTTCGTAATTATGACAGATAATTTGCAATTAGTCATCATAACAGGTATGAGCGGTGCAGGGAAAACAGTAGCTATCCAAAGTTTTGAAGATATGGGCTATTTTTGTATCGATAATATGCCGCCTCGATTGATTCCAAAATTCTGGGAATTAATCAAAGAATCAGGCAAAGTCACAAAAATGGCTTTAGGAGTGGATTTACGTTCTCGTTCCTTCTTTGAAGAAATCCAAAACATGCTGATCGAAATCGAAAATACGAACTTCATCGACACTTCTATCTTATTTTTAGATGCTTCAGACGAAGAACTAGTGGCTCGCTACAAAGAAACAAGACGAGCACATCCAATGGCGATGGACGGTTTGATCACTGAAGGGATACGTAAAGAACGGGCGATACTAGACGACTTGAAAGCCCAAGCTTCCGTGATCATTGATACGACGACATTGACACCACGACAATTACGTGAAAAAATCAATGAGTCATTCAAATCAAAGGGAGACCAAGGATTTCGGATCGAATTTGTATCATTTGGTTTTAAATACGGGTTGCCGATCGATTCGGATATTGTGATGGATGTGCGTTTTTTGCCCAACCCTCATTATATCCCGGAACTAAGACCATTGACCGGAAAAGATCAGCCAGTCTATGATTATGTGATGTCCTTTGATGAAACGCAATCATTCTACCATAAATTTTTGGATCTTCTGGAAACTGTATTGCCTGGATACATTAAAGAAGGAAAAAGCAGCTTGACAGTTGCAATCGGCTGTACAGGCGGTCAACACCGTTCTGTGGCATTGACTGAACGTTTGGCAAATGCTTTAGGGAAAAACTATAAAGTCAATGTGACACATCGGGACAAGGATAAAAGGAAAGAGACGGTGAACCGGTCGTGAAAATGAAAACCTACCGGATAAGAAAACCAAAGATCGTAGTGGTCGGCGGTGGCACTGGTCTGCCAGTTATCCTGAAAAGTTTGCGAAATCAAGGAGCAGATATCACAGCAGTAGTGACTGTTGCAGATGATGGGGGAAGCAGCGGTGCAATCAGAGAATCGATCGCTATGGCTCCTCCTGGTGACTTGAGAAATGTCTTAGTGGCGTTATCGGATATGCCACAATTCTATGAAGATATTTTCCAATACCGTTTCAAAAAGGAAGATCAGTTTTTAGCCAATCATACGATCGGTAATCTGATCATTGCCGCAGTTTCCGAGATGCGGGGAAGCACTTATGAGGCGATTCAATTATTAGCAAAAATGATGCATGTAGATGGACATGTTTATCCTTCTTCAGAAACTCCTTTGACCTTGCATGCTGTCTTTAAAGACGGAACGACTGCAGTAGGAGAATCTAAAATCGCGATCGACCGTAAAACCATTGACCGTGTGTATGTCTGCAACACAAATGATAAAAGTGAAGCCAAAGCGGCTCGAAAAGTCGTTTCAGCAATTATGGACGCCGACATGGTCGTTTTGGGACCCGGAAGTTTATTCACCAGTATCCTTCCAAATTTAGTGATACCAGAAATCGGCGAAGCAATGCTCAAGACAACTGCTGAAACCGTCTATATCTGTAATATCATGACCCAAAAAGGGGAAACGGAACATTTCACAGATGCCGATCATATACGTGTTTTACACAAGCATTTGAATCAGCCTTTTATCGATACAGTATTGGTCAATACGGAAAAAGTGCCTGAAGATTATATGGACCCAGAGATCTATGATGAGTATCTAGTACAAGTCGCACACGACTTCAACGGATTGAGAAATGAAGGATGTCGAGTGATTTCCACCGACTTTTTGGAATTGAAAGATGGTGGTGTCTTCCACGATGGAGACAAAGTAGTAGAAGAATTGTTCCGTTTAGTTTTCGGTTCAAAATATTAAGCAATTTATTGTTGGAGAAAGGAGGAGAATAGGATGTCATTTGCTGCAGATGTGAAGAAAGAACTAACTGGTTTGGAAGTTCATCGAGAACATGCGAAAGCGGAATTAGCTGCTTTGCTGCGAATGAACGGCTCTTTAGGTATTGTGAACCAGCAGTTTATTTTGAACGTCCAAACAGAAAATGCTGCAATTGCCAGACGTATCTATTCTCTTTTGAAAGATCACTATCAGGTACGAAGTGAGCTACTCGTTCGTAAAAAAATGAAATTAAAAAAGAACAATGTCTATATCGTCCGGTTGAAGCAAGGCACAAAAGATGTGTTGATGGATCTTGATATCATGGATGGTATGATGTTCAATGGACACGTTTCGGACGAGATTATGGGAAATTCGCAAAAAATGCGTTCTTACTTACGTGGTGCTTTTATGGCCTCAGGTTCAGTCAATAATCCGGAAACGAGCCGTTATCATTTGGAAATATTTTCTATTTATGAACAGCATAACCAAGACATTTGCGATATGTTAAATTATTACGGTCTACATGCTCGAACGCTTGAACGGCGCAATGGCTATATTTCTTATTTAAAAGGAGCAGAAAAAATTGCTGATTTCTTAACATTGATTGGTGCAACCAACTCAATGCTCCGATTTGAAGATGTTCGAATCGTACGGGATATGAGAAATTCGGTCAATCGTCTAGTCAATTGTGAGACAGCAAATCTGAACAAGACGATTGATGCGGCTTCTAAACAAATCGAAAACATCGAATTGATCGAAGCAAAGGTCGGTCTACATGCCCTTCCTGAAAAACTTCAGGAAATCGCAGAACTTCGGCTTCAACATCCAGAGGTCAGCTTGAAAGAATTAGGGGAAATGATTCCCTCAGGTGCGATATCAAAATCGGGAATTAATCACCGAATTCGCAAAATAAATGAATTTGCGGAAAAACTGCGTGAAGAAGCAGTTTAATCCAAAGAAAAAACTGATACATGAAGCAGGAGATGCGAATGTATCAGTTTTTTTAAAAAGTTATACTTGCTTTTCTTCCGTCAAACTATAATTCCATCTTTACTGGAGTAACATAATTTGGAAAGGCTTCTATTGTTTTTAATACAATCGTATAAAAAGCGGGGAGACAACTGAATGAAGATTTTAGTTTTGTACATAAATTTTTGCTTAATATAGAAGTCCTGATATAGATAAGATCAAGTATTTATCTATAACTGGCCTGATTAATTAAAAAACTGGAAGGAACTGCTCGATCATCCTTGAGAACTGCTCTTCTTACTTCTGGTCAAGATTCTCGTGGTTGGTGGATAAGGATGGTTGATAAGTTCATTGGATTAGCTAGTCGAAAACAACCAGGTGTAATTAATGTAGAAGTTTTAACAAGGGGATGGAGTGATTTATTCAGTGATAATCATAAGTTCATAAATAGTAATTGAGATGTATGGTTGGAATACGTTATACCTGAACTTGAACTACCAAGATTTGGTTTAGAATTTGAGAATCGATGTTTATAAAGGGAGGGCAAAAATGCGTTTTTTTACAACTTTTACTATCATTATGATTGCAGTACTTTTTATTTTTCTAGATATAGCAAAGCGAAATACAGCATTTTTATTATATCGGGTTTTACTTCGAGCAGGTCTCATAACATTTATATCGATCGTTGGATTTTTTCTATTCACAGTTATTGTATTTATTTGGAGAACTCCAGCACCACCATTGCCAGAGATTACATATGGAGAATTTCCTTTTAGACTTGAGTATGAATTGAATGAAGAATTACATGTGATAGAAGACACGTTAATAGTTGAATTTGATGGATTTGGAATGAACGAAGGCATAGGGAGATATCGTAGATGGACAAGTCGTTTAGCCAGCGGAGAAGATTTAGTGTTGCTGTTAGAAGTTAGTGATAATAAGCAAATATTTTATTTTCCAGGACCTGCTAATTATTACATGGGAGATAGGTTGAATGGTTATAATCATACTTTTCCTAGTGCTTCTTTCATTGAAAGGGAAAGAGGCATTACTAGAAGGGATATTTTACATGACAAAGAATTATTAGAACAATTTGGTCCGCTTGATCAAAATACAATAAATGAAGAAGAATTGTTAAATCAATATAATATAAGGCTAGTGAATTGGGAAATATCTGAACCGATTGTTAACAATTTTGGTGATTAGAAAACAATTACGATAAATAGAAACAAGCCAAATCATCAGCAAGTAAAAGCTGATGATTTGGCCTTTCTTATACGAGTAGTAGGAATTCATAGCGAATATTATTACGATCAGTAGATATTTTGATATTAAAGGAGTATTACGAACTAGTATGTGAGAATGTAGAGGTGATTTGCGAATAATGAGAAATTTATCAAATAGAAACAAAATATTAATCATTATTGTTGTTATAGCTGTGTTTCATCTTGGAACGAATGCGGTTTTAAGTAGAATAATATTGGGTCCTAAGCCACCAAGACCTGCGATTACCCGAGGGGAGTTTGATTTTAGATTAGAATATGAAGTAGATGGGGAAAGGATTGTGATAGAAGATACAATTGTTGCATTATTTGATGGATTTTCTGCAGATGCAGGTAGCATGGCATGGTATCGCACGTGGCGTTTGCATTTGGCGAGTGACAAGAGGGCACAACAATTATTGTTACATGAGTTAGATGATGGTCGAAAAATATATTATCATTTTGGAGGAGCTGGATTTTATATGGGGGAAGTTAGTAGCAGTGTAACTGTAACAAGGAAAGATTTGCCAGGTCTTGGCATTCGAAACTCCATATTTTATATCGAGCGTGGGAGAGATACATCTATTGGGAACAGGAAAGGGTTAACTCTTGAAGAGTTATATGATGACTTTGGAATCCGTCTTGTTAGTTGGGAACACAATCCACCAATAGAAAATCGCTTTGAATAATCGAAATCTATTAATCCATTTCATCAGCCAGTGAATGTTGTAATGGAACAATTTGGTTTAGTGTTCAAAACCATTGAAATACTAGGCTGTGATCAGCAAAAATGTATCTGAATAAAAAAGAGAGCAACTATTAAATGAGAGGAGTTAGGAGTTGTTAGCTTTATACGAATCAAAGTGGCAAATACAGATGCGTATGCATTTGTGTTTGCCATCTTGCGTTTGGTAGACGAGATAGGTATAAGCTAAAGAAACAACTTGTTTAAAATAAACGACCTAGCTCAACAAACGACCATCTAATCAACTAACAGCATACATAAAAGCAACTATTTTTGAAGTAGAATTGAAATCGGGATAACTTAAAAAGTGATTGGGATACTAGTGTGAATCACCGTACATAAATATTACTCGTTAAGGGAATTTGAGAAATTTTGTATGAAAATTTAAGAATTAGTTAGTATGCGCAAGTCAAAAATATGAATAAATTATTTGGTGGAGATAATTTGCTCAGCTTGTCATAAGAAATGAGATAATCTGGCAGATGCAAGCTTTTGGACACCATTTATTCGGAATAAGGAGGCTGGGACAGAAGCGTTTAACTCCAAGAAATAAGAAGGAGTTGCTTCTGCTTCCGCCGTTTATAGGTGTTTAGAGCGTGAGACAAAAGTGTTCTTTACTTTTGTCCTACGCTCCTTATTTTTTTATTTTGTTTGGATCAATTCTTTTAATTCCTCTATTGAAATAGATTCATCAAAGATTTCTTTACCCAAGATGACAGTCGGAACAAATCGAATATGTGCTTGCTCAGCTTCGTTGATGACAGCTTGGCTCAGCTGTTCGTCTTTTTGTTCTGTCAGCTTTAGTTTATCTACTGCAAAATCCGCTACTTCTTGGAGAGAAAGATGTTTCCACTCGTCTTGAGTATCGAATATTTGTTTGATCTCTTTGATCGCTTTTTGACCATCGCTGATTGTGAGATACCGGTGCATCACGTTTCCTCGCTGCAAGCTTTCTTTTTCTTTATCGAACAATTTGATCACTCGCTGCAATTGCCCGCTTTGGACTGCTTCTTCTAATAGCTCATAAGATTCTTCAAACCATTGTCGGCAATACGGACAAGCTAGGTTGATGAATTCGACCATTTTTTTAGGAGCATTCGATGAACCATAAAGGATTCCTTTTTGTGTATTTGTTTTCGTTGCATCAATCACTGATATATCCATGTTAAAACACCTCTTTCGCTTATAGTTTATACATGTCTGACAAAAAAAGGCAACGATTTAGACTGTTTGTCTAAAAATTAGATGACCAATTCAAATAGACATATGTGAAATATTTTTATAAATAAAAGAAAAAATGGAATGTTTTACGTTATAATGGAACAGATAATAAGAGAGAATATGAACAAGGATGATGAATCATGCGAAAAATGAAAACAATGGATGGCAATACGGCAGCCGCATATATTTCTTATGCATTTACCGAGATTGCTGCAATATATCCAATAACACCCAGTTCGACCATGGCTGAATTAGTAGATCAATGGTCAGCAGCAGGAAAAGAAAATGTATTCGGTCAACCAGTAAAAGTAGTAGAAATGCAATCCGAAGCAGGAGCAGCTGGTGTGGTCCATGGATCATTGAAAACTGGTGCACTGACAACTACATATACCGCTTCTCAAGGGCTGCTTTTGATGATACCGAATATGTACAAGATTGCTGGGGAACTACTGCCAAGTGTTTTCCATGTTGCTAGTCGGGCAGTGACGACAAATGCGTTGAATATTTTCGGAGATCACGGAGACGTGATGGCTGCAAGACAAACAGGATTTGCTATGTTAGCTGAAAGCAGTGTACAAGAAGTGATGGATTTAGCACCTGTTGCCCATCTTGCTTCTATTGAAGGAGAAGTACCTTTTTTGAATTTCTTTGATGGATTCCGTACGAGTCACGAGATTCAAAAAATCGAAGTTTTGGAATATGAAGAATTAGCTCCTCTGATCAATCAGGAGAAATTAGCTTCATTTCGTAAACGAGGGATGAATCCCAATCATCCGACTGTTAGTGGTACGAACCAGAATCCAGACATCCATTTTCAACAACGGGAAACGATCAACCCCTATTATGATAAATTACCTGAAATCGTTCAAAAATATATGAAAGAGATCAACCGATTACGAGGAACTTCTTATGACTTGGTGACTTATTACGGAGCAGACGATGCGGAAGAAGTCATTGTTTCTATGGGATCAGTTGCACAGACGATTGAACAAACGATTGATTACTTGAATGCAAACGGACGGAAAACAGGTTTTTTGAATATCCATCTTTATCGTCCTTTTCCAGTGGAAACATTCGTGCGAAAGTTGCCTCATACAGTAAAAACAATTGCTGTTCTTGATCGAAGTAAAGAACCAGGGGCAGGTGGAGAACCTCTCTTATTAGACGTTCAAAGTGCGTTATATGATTCTGAACTTCGCCCGGCTGTTATTGGTGGTCGCTACGGATTGGGTTCTAAAGATGTGACTCCTGACCAAATCTCAGCAGTTTTTGATGAATTGCAAAAAGACCCAAGCATACGCAAAAAACGTTTCACCATAGGTATCGTTGATGATGTGACTTATCAATCTTTGGAACCAAAGGAAAGTCTGGATTTGACAGAACCGCAAACATTCCAGGCCAAGTTTTGGGGGTTTGGATCTGACGGAACAGTCGGAGCAAATAAATCAGCTATCAAGATTATTGGAGATCACACCGATAAATATGCGCAAGGCTATTTTTATTATGATTCGAAAAAATCTGGTGGTCTGACTGTCTCTCATCTTCGTTTTGGAGATACGCCGATACGTTCTGCGTATCTTGTCGAGCATGCGGACCTTGTTGCCTGTCACACACCAGCTTACCTGCATAGCTATAACTTGGTCAAAGGATTGAAGCCAGGTGGCATTTTTTTATTGAATACTCTTTGGAGCGACGAACAATTAGAAACGCATCTGCCCTTAAAATTAAAACGTTACTTGGCTGAAAATAACATTAGATTCTATACGATCAATGCCATGAGATTGGCCCAAGAAGTCGGTTTGGGACGCCGGATCAATACGGCAATGGAAACGGCATTTTTTAAATTAGCTGACATCATTCCTTTTGATGAAGTGATTCCGCTGCTAAAAGAAGAAGCCCTGAAAAGCTATGGACATAAATCAATGGCTATCGTAGAAAAAAACATACAAGCAATCGACCGGACGACCGAACTGCTTCATCAAGTCGCGATCCCAGAACATTGGAGAACGTTGGAGATGCCTGAAAAAATCAATAAAAGGAACACTGGTTATGTACAAGAAATACTTGAACCAGTGAATGCACAGGAAGGAAATCAACTCTCTGTTGGTACACTTGTAGCAAATGGAATGACAACAGGAGAGATGCCTTTAGGAATGGCTTCTATGGAAAAGCGGGGCGTCGCTTTAGAAGTACCTGAGTGGATTAGTGATCGCTGTACGATGTGTAATGAATGTGCCTTTGTTTGTCCTCATGCTGCCATCCGTCCATTTTTAGCAGATGAAGAGGAAATGGAAGAAGCGCCAGAAGGATTTATCGTGAGAGAAATGCGAGGCGCAGACGGCGTAAAATACCGTATCCAAGTTTCAGTGGAAGACTGTACAGGTTGTGGTCTGTGTGTAGAGGCTTGTCCCGCAAAAGAAAAAGCTTTAGTGATGAAGCCTTATGAAGAACAGAAAGAACAAGCTGTGAATTGGGCTTTTGCAATGACATTAAGACAAAAAGCAAATCCAGTCAAAGGAAAGAATACTGTCTTGTCTACACAATTCAATCAACCGCTTCTTGAATTCTCGGGCGCTTGCTCAGGCTGTGGCGAAACACCTTATGTAAAATTATTGACACAAATGTTCGGTGATCGAATGATGATCGCGAATGCGACAGGCTGTTCTTCTATTTGGGGCGGTGCTTCTCCTGCTTCTCCTTATACGACAAATGAATGTGGTCAGGGGCCTGCATGGTCAAATTCTTTATTGGAAGATAATGCTGAATTTGGTTATGGTATGCTTCTAGCGGCACAGACTCGTCGCGAGGCTTTGGCAAGTTCAATCAAAGAAGTATTGCCAAAAGTATCAGAAGAACTACGAGAATTGATGGAAGACTGGTTGGTACACATGTTTGAGAGTGAAGGAACGCAGCAAAGAGCAGCAAAACTGCAAGCTGCGATCGAAAGCGAACGATCAATTTTCCCTGAACTGGAGGATATATACAAGAGAAAGGATCTATTCGTAAAAAACAGCCAATGGATGATTGGTGGAGACGGATGGGCTTACGACATTGGTTTTGGCGGGATCGATCATGTACTTGCCAGCGGAGCAGACGTGAATATCCTTGTTTTGGATAACGAAGTCTATTCCAATACTGGCGGTCAAACCTCAAAAGCAACACCAGCTTCGGCAATCGCTAAATTTTCGGCTAGTGGAAAGTATGCTTCAAAGAAAGATCTAGGAATGATGGCGATGACATATGGAAATGTTTATGTGGCGCAAATTGCTTCAGGTGCCAATCAAATGCAAACAATCAAGGCATTTGAAGAAGCAGAAAAGTATCCTGGTCCTTCTCTGATTATTGCCTATACGCCTTGTATCACACATGGCTTGCTTGGCGGAATGAAAGAATCGCTTAAAGAAGCAAAAGAAGCTGTTTCTTCTGGTTATTGGTCATTATATCGATATAACCCTGCAATGGTCGAAAAAAACAAGAAACCAATGACTTTGGACTACAAAAAACCTGATTTCTCTGCTATGCCTGATTTCATGAGGAAACAAGTTCGCTTTTCCTCGCTAGAGAACGCAAATCCAAATCTTGCAAAAGCTTTATTTGAAAAGACTGTCCACGACGCTAAAACACGTTTTTACAACTATGCTGCACTGACGGGAGAATTAGAAAAAATCAAGAAACGACTTGAACCAGAGGAATCTATCGATGTACCCGTTAAGACTAGAAAAGAAAAAACGACGGACCTTGAAGCAGAAGAAAGAAGAGCTGCTAGAAGAGCTGCCAGAGCAGAACGACGTAAAAAAATGGAACAAGCTACAAAAGAAAAAAAGGAAAAATAACAGAAAAAATATAATGAATAATTCTCTGAAGTTTAAAAATATTTATTGCAGAGAAAAATAAAACGCATACTTGCAATTTTCTTGAAAATTATGCGTTTTTATCAAGAAAAAAACGAGCAGATCAGCCTCTAAAATTAAAACATATGATATACTAAAGAGGAAATCTCAAAAGAGAAGAGAGGCTTTTTATGTCATTTCAAATCGGGGAACTTTTCAATTTGGACTATTGGCAGCAAATGTTTTCCGGTGACTTGTTCTCTCTGAATTTTTTGGTGAACATACTTGATATTCTGGTTGTCTGGTATCTTGTATACAAACTGATCCAACTGCTGCGTGGCACAAAAGCGATTCAGCTTCTGAAAGGTGTAGCTATCTTTATTGTTATCCGAATCGTAGCGGAAATCATTGGTCTGCACACTTTGTCTTGGTTGATGAACCAAGTCATCACGTATGGGGTGATAGCTGCTATCGTGATTTTTCAGCCGGAAATCCGGAGAGGACTAGAACATCTTGGACGCAGTTCGCTTTTCAAACAATCAAAAAGCGAACAGCAGGAAGATGAGAAGATGATCTTGTCTTTTGACAAAGCCATCCAATATATGTCCAAGCGAAAAATCGGTGCGCTAATTACTATCGAACGGCATACTGGATTAGATGAGTATATTGAGACAGGAATTGCATTAGATGCAGATATCACTGGAGAGCTGCTGATCAATATCTTTATTCCTAATACACCGCTGCATGACGGTGCAGTTATTGTAAAAGAAGGAAAGATCGCAGTAGCAAGCGCCTATCTTCCTCTATCAGAAAGTATGTTGATTCCTAAAGAATTCGGGACTCGACACCGGGCAGCTGTCGGTATAAGCGAAGTCAGCGACGCGATTACCATCGTTGTCTCTGAAGAAACCGGGGATGTCAGCATTACATTAGATAATGAACTGATGGCTGGCTTATCCCAGCAAGAATATTTGGCAATTTTGCGTAGAGAACTGATTGCTGAAGAGAAAACAAAAAACAAGAAAAACGTGATTCAATCTTTCCTAGACGGTATGACTAAGGGAGGGGATCGCAAATGATCTCAAAAGAGAAACGGACAAGCATTCTTTACAGTTTTATTGCATTGCTGTTCAGTATTGCGCTGTACTTCAATGCAAATGGCCAGTCCGTTCCAAATACGCTTTCTGGAAATGAAGCGTATAATCAAACAGTTACTGGGGTGCCTATCAAGATTTCTTATGATTCAAAGCGCTACTATATCCATGGATATGAAAATGCAGTGACTGTCAAACTTTCCAGTGCAAACCGAGTTCAGTTGAATGCAGAGGCAAACGAAGATACACGGATGTTCCGCGTCACAGCAGATATCACTAAGCTGGGCGAAGGAACACATGAAGTTCCGCTAAAAATTCAAAATTTGAGCAGTGCTGTCACAGCAAAGATCGAACCATCGACTATTACAGTAACGGTTGAGAAAAAGGTAATAAAAGATTTCGATGTGGAAACGTTGATTCCTTCAACGTTCACACCATCTGGATATGAACTTGATGCTACTTCCGTTAGTCCTAAAAAAGTCTCTATCACTACAGGTGACAAAACATTGGCAGAAATCAAACGAGTAGTAGCTGATGTGGACGCTTCGATGGTCACAGATGATGGGATTAATAGTGAGGTCCCAATACAGGCGCTGAATGCAGCAGGGGAAGTATTAAGTATCGTCTCTGATCCAGTGCAAGTAACAGTGAAAGCTGATTCAATCAAGCCAAGCAAGTCGGTACGACTTTATGGGATACAGCAAGGAACACCAGCTGCCGGGGTAGAAAGCTATGATTTCAGTTTTTCAAAACTGGAAGCAGAAGTAAGCGGCTCTAGCGATTTGCTTGCATCGATCGGTGACAGTATTGCTGTACCGATCAATGTCTCAGGTATCAATCATCGAACAACTCGTAAAATTGAAATACCAGTAGAAGAGGGGTTAAGTATCAAGCCCGAATCAGTTAGTGTGGAGATTACACCCGTATTGCAAACGTCAAGCAGTAGCTCTGCTTCGACGAGCAGTCGGACACAAGAAAATACAAGTACGAGTAGAAGTATTTCATCTGCTGATTCAGGAACGGAACCATCGACAACAACCATTTCTTCCAGTTCGGAATCTGGGACAAGCAGCTCGACCACAAGTACAGAAGAAACATCAGAAACAAGCGAATCAACGCAAATGAGCAGAACAAATTCCTCAGAAAATTAAGTTAAAGGAGTAATTTTACAACTATGGGTAAATATTTTGGAACAGACGGCGTACGCGGTGAAGCCAACAAGGAACTTACGCCAGAACTTGCATTTAAGCTGGGACGGTGCGGAGGTTATGTCCTAAGCCAGCATGAAGAAGAAGGAAAACGCCCACGCGTGTTAGTAGGGCGGGATACAAGAATCTCAGGTCAAATGTTAGAAGAAGCGCTGATTTCAGGACTTTTATCGGTGGGTATCGAAGTGTTTCAGCTAGGTGTGATCTCTACACCAGGTGTTGCTTATCTGACACGTTTGCAAAAAGCAAGCGCAGGGGTCATGATTTCTGCTTCTCATAATCCAGCACAAGATAATGGAATCAAATTTTTCGGTGCAGATGGTTTTAAATTAGTAGATGACCAAGAGCTAGAAATTGAAGCATTATTAGATGCTGAAGTGGATGAATTGCCTCGTCCATCAGCTGAAGGATTGGGAACTGTAGAAGAATTTCCAGAAGGCTTATTGAAATATTCTCAATTCCTTGTACAAACGATCAACGGTGACCTTTCCGGGTTGACCATTTGTGTCGATGCAGCAAACGGAGCAACTTCAACAAGTGTTAATCGTTTGTTTGCCGATCTTGAAACAGATTTTTATACCATGGGCACAAATCCAGACGGGTTAAATATCAATGACGGCGTAGGCTCTACCCATCCAGAACGTTTAGCTGAGATGGTCGTTGAAAAAGGAGCAGATGCTGGACTAGCTTTCGATGGCGATGGCGATCGTATTATTGCGGTGGATGAACTTGGAAACATCGTCGACGGTGATAAAATCATGTTTATCTGTGCTAAATATTTGGCAGAAAAAAATCGGTTGAAAAAAGATACGATCGTTACGACTGTCATGAGTAACTTAGGATTCCACAAAGCGGTGGAAGGAATCGGTTTGAAAGATGTCGTTACACAAGTTGGTGATCGTTACGTTGTAGAAGAAATGCGCAAAAACGATTATAACTTTGGCGGCGAGCAGTCTGGGCACATGATTTTCTTAGATTTTAACACAACTGGAGATGGGATGCTTTCAGGAATTCAGTTACTGAATATCATGAAACAGACAGGTAAGAAATTATCAGAGCTTGCAGCAGAGGTAACAATCTATCCGCAAAAATTAGTGAATATCCGCGTAAGTGATAAAAACGGTGCGATGGATGTTCCGGCAATCAAAAAAGTGATTGAAGAGGCAGAAGCTGAAATGGGATCAGAAGGAAGAATCCTAGTTCGTCCTTCCGGTACAGAACCATTACTTCGAGTGATGGCAGAAGCGCCTACTGATGAGAAAGTCAATTACTATGTCGATAAAATCGCAGCAGTAGTCAAAGAAGAAATTGGACTGGATTAAGAGATATTTTCATAAAAAATAAAAGAACAAGGACCAGTGTCAGATGTCTGACACTGGCCCCTGTTCTTTTATTATTCTACTGTCACTGATTTCGCTAAATTACGTGGTTTGTCAACGTCGAATCCCCGTAATAGCGTTGCGTAATATGCAAGTAATTGAGTCGGTACGACTGTGGTTAGAGTAGTTAGATAAGGGTGGACAGTTGGTAGCACCAGCTGGTCACTTTCCTTTTCTAATCCCTCTGAGACAATAACTAGTGTTTTAGCGCCACGGCTTTCGACTTCTTTCAGGTTTCCTCGAGTATGCGCACCAGTCACTTCTTCACTGATGATTCCGATCACTGGTGTTCCTTCTTCGATCAAAGCAATCGTTCCATGTTTCAATTCGCCAGCGGCAAAACCTTCTGCCTGGATATAACTGATTTCTTTCAATTTCAAAGCAGCTTCAAGAGAAACGTTGTAGTCAGCGCCACGTCCAATGTAAAAGGCATTTCTTGTACCGCTGAAATATACTGCTGCCAACTCTTCTAAATAATCTTTTTGGGCGATGACCGATTCCATCGCATTAGCAACTAAACTCAATTCATGAGTGATATCGAATACAAGAGAAGTTTCAAATTCTTTTTTATCACCGATAGCTTTGGCTAATAAAGTTAGTACAGCTATTTGTGCAGTATAAGCTTTCGTTGATGCTACTGCGATTTCGGGTCCAGCATGCAATAGCAGTGTAAAGGATGCTTCCCGCGAAAGAGTAGAACCAGCAACATTTGTAATCGTAAGTGAAGGGTAGCCGAGACGGTTGATTTTTACCAGCACTTGGCGGCTGTCTGCTGTTTCGCCACTTTGACTCAAGAAAATAAAGAATGGTTTTTTTGAAAGAAGAGGTGTGTTATAGCCAAATTCACTGGCTAAATGAACCTCAACAGGAATCTGTGTCAATTTTTCCAAAGTCTGTTTACCTGCTAAACCCGCATGGTAACTAGTTCCGCAAGCAACGATATAGATTCGATCGCTATCAGACAATGTATCGACCAGCTTTTGATCAAGAGAGACACGATTGTCTTCTGTTACGTATTTTTGAGCGATACGACGCATGATAATAGGCTGTTCGTCGATTTCTTTCAGCATATAAAAAGGATAGGTACCTTTCTCGATATCTGAAGAATCTACTTGTGCTTCGAATGAAGAACGTTCTACGATGTCACCTGCAAAATTTTGAATAATAACTTTTTCTGATGTGACGGTAACCATCTCTTCATCTTCAATCTCAACGAATTCCTTCGTATGAGCAAGCATAGCCATTGCATCGCTGGCAATCACATTGAATCCATCGCCAAGTCCGATTAATAGTGGACTTTTATTTTTAGCGACGTAAATAACATCAGGTGCTGTACGATCAATCAAAGCGAAAGCGTAAGAACCTTTGATGACCCGCAAAGCTTTTAAAAACGCCTCTTGCGTTGTAGTATCTTTCGCAAAAGTTTCAATTAGATGAGCGATAATCTCAGTATCGGTCTCACCAATAAAGTGGTCATTTGCTAAATAAGCAATTTTAAGTTCTTCAAAGTTTTCGATTACGCCATTGTGAACGAGCACGAAGCGTCCACTTTGGGAAGTATGTGGATGGGCGTTTTCTTCAGAAGGTTGCCCGTGAGTTGCCCAACGTGTATGACCAATACCTATATTTCCTGTAGTATCAATATTTATTTTGTTTTTCAAATTTTGAATTCTGCCTTGTGCTTTGACCAGATAATCAGTTGTGCCATCTGAGACAAAGATACCAGCTGAATCATATCCACGGTATTCTAATTTTTCTAGACCGTCAATCAATCCTGGTGTTACATTTTTTAATCCAATCATTCCAACAATTCCGCACATAAAAAACATCCTACTTTCTATAATGAATTCGTATGAATGCTTCCAGCTGCAGGAAAATCCTTTTGTTTTATCTTTGCAGATACTTTTTGTGGATTTTCTGTAGAGTGCAGTCCCTAGGGCCATCCGCCGAATCTTTCGATAAACCCTCTCCTCGTCATCTGTTTACACAGACCTGGCGCTATCCTAAAAGGTATAACTATCCTCCTTTTTGTTTTTTATCTGGAAACATTTAAAATCATAACCTTTTGCGAATGTTCTTGTCAACAAAAAAAGAATAAAAAATAAATTGGTATATATCAAATGCTTTGTCAAATGCTCTTTTTATGTCAAAAAATAATGGGTTTTTATCTATCATCTTTTTCAGGAGTTCGGTACAATAGAAAGTAATCGGATAGAGGAGGAGTAAAAATGGATTCAAAAATTGAGATCATGACACTGGGAATGTTAAAAAAACAATTGTCCAAATTCGAAGTATCAGATGATACGAAAATATTTTTAGATACTGGCTGGGATAGCATCCAAGAAATCGCACCTGATGCCTTGGAAGTTGCTCAAACTCGTGAGTTTACGGTAGAAGATGAATTGACAAAAGAGTCGTTTTCCGGGTATGCGCGGGAAGAAAAAGCAGAGCGGTTCGACACTTCTGAGCAGTCAGAAACTGTGATCGTCATAAAAAACCTGTATTAGAAAGGAGAAAGAATGAATAAAAGACGTTGGGCAGCAGTTCTGATTGCTGCAGGATTATTTGTGGTTTCGTTAGTTTCAGCTAGTTTGACTAAGCCTCAGGAAAACGATCAAATTGAGGGATTGAACAGTTGGTTATATGGGGATGAAGAACTAGCTCCAAATGTGCTGGAAGAGGGAGACAGTACGCAAAAAATCGTAAAATTATCAGTAGATGGAACGATTGCTGCGGGAGGGTCTTCAGGTTTATTTGCTTCTGAAGGTTACAATCATAAAAATTTTATGGAACAACTGAAGGCGATTGAAGAAGATCCAACAGTCAAAGGTATCTTTTTAGAAGTAAATTCTCCTGGTGGCGGTGTCTACGAAAGTGCGGAAATCGCTAAGAAATTGGATACGATTCGTAAAGAACATGATATCCCAATGTATGTCAGCATGAAAAACATGGCAGCTAGCGGTGGCTACTATATTTCTGCTCAAGCAGATAAAATCTTTGCAACAGAAGAAACAGTGACCGGCTCAATTGGTGTGATCATGTCAGGATTGAATTATTCAGGACTTCTAGAAAAACTGGGTGTGGAAGATACAACAGTTAAAAGCGGAGCGTTGAAAGATATGGGTTCAGGAACGCGACCAGAGACAAAAGAAGAAGAAGCGGTGCTTCAAGCATATATCGACAGCGCATATAGTCGTTTTGTAGCAATCGTCAGCGAGGGACGGAATAAATCTGAAGAAGAAGTCAAAAAAATTGCTGATGGAAGGATTTATGATGGTGTCCAAGCAAAAGAAGTAGGTTTAGTCGATGAATTGGGATTTCCTGAAGATGCTTTAAAAGCTATGCGAAAGGAACAACAGCTTGAAGATGCGGAACTAGTAGAATATTCTTCCACGCCATCTGGGTTTGCTAGTACATGGTTAGGAAGTAAACTAGCAGAATTCCAGGGATTGAAGCCTTCTGAGACTAGTCAGATCTTATCCGTTCTTGAGAATCTAGGGACAGCGGAATCACCAAAAGCAATGTATTATTACGGAGGTGAGTAAGCATGTCAGAGCTTTCAAATGAAAATAAGGAACAAGAAAAAGATAAGCAACAGCAGCCTGCTGTAGGACCTGACTCCAACTTTTTCCAAAAGGTACTGAGCTCTTTTGAAAGAGAGCCTTTGACGCCCGAAGAAATCAAAAAGAAACAACGTAAATGGAAAAAGTATACGGACACAAGAAATGAACCGCCGAAAGCAAATGATTTTCCTAAGTATTTCTATGCAGGTTTTTTTATCCGAATGTTTGCTTTCTTGGTCGATCTTTTGTGTATCGGAGCTATTACGTGTTTAACACTTGGTATTGCCAAAAATCTAGGTTGGCTTAATTTTTCAGATTCTTATCTGAGTCTCTACGGATTCACAGCTTTACTTATTTATCTAGCGTATTTTATTTTATTGACGAAATTCAATCATGGCCAAACGATTGGGAAAATGATCTTTGGTATTCGAGTCATCAGCTTTGATGAAGAAGAACTTAGCTGGTCAACCGTTTTAGTTAGAGAAGGTGCTTGCCGGTTCATTCTAAAATTTCCTTTGCTGATGTTAGGGTATCTTCCAGCAATCTTTAATCAGAAAAAGCAACATCTGGGCGATTTTTTCACTAATACAAGTGTTGTTACGATCAATCTGATCAAAGCATTCAACCAGGAAGTCAACAGCTGATGAGCAATAAAAAGCAGTAACAGTTGAAAGCACCTTCTAAAAGTCAGATCTAAAATCTAGCTTTTAGAGGGTGCTTCAGTTATTTTTAATTGTCATGCTTTTTTTGTTTTGCTACTATTGAACATGAGCTGAACATGAGCAAGAGGAGGACACTGCGTGAAGCCGATTGATTTTCCAGAAAAATATGAGAATTTAATGCGAGTAGCACAACAAGCACTAGCAAACCAGCAATATCAGCAGGCAAAAGAATTATTTCAACGAGCTTACGAGTTGAAAGAAAGCTTTGAGGCTAATAGCCTGCTTGTTTTTTGTCTTTACGAGTTGGACGAGAAAAAAGAAGCATTGAAGCAAGCACTCTTGCATGAAAAACAGTATCTTCAAAATGAGGAGTTTGCTGAATTTTATTTTGACTTGTTAATCAGTACACAAGATTTTTTATATGCTAGAAAATTGATAGCAAGTACAGATTTTTATGAAGCTTTCGAGCAGCGGGTCATTGAAAAAATCCAATTTGCAGAAGAATTATCCGGACAAATGGAGAGGCAGAAGATCAAGGCACTCCACAATAAATCGGAGGAACTTCCTTCGTTGGAACCTGCACGTCAGCTTGCGTCTATTGATGAGATCGAACAGCTTCCTTATCATGAGTTTATCCAAACAGCGAGTAAACTTATTGTATCGCCAGAGATCCATATTTTAGCAAGGGCAAAATTACTGGAGACACTTAGGCAATTGAACGAATGCCATCCTGTTTTCTATTTGACGATTGAAGAAAAGTTAGTCAGAGTCATACCAAAAGATCTGCCAAAGCCGCAGCAGCAGGCAAGTTACCAGCGATTATGTGTGTTTTCAGATCGTTACGGTAATGAAGATGCGCTGCTTAGTTCCGTGTTAAAAGAAGAATTCACGTTGCAATCTGCAATTGTTTATCCTGTCTATGATACATACATCGAAGACCCGAAGCGCTGGTTTCAACTGACTGTAGAGGCGTGTACAGGAAAAACGATGTATGAAGGTACAGAAGATGAAAAACAAGATTTTTTAAAAAAAAGAGAAAAAATTTTGCAGCAAATGATCTTCTTCCATTAAATTTTATCAGTGAAAAAGATAAAAATGTTATGAAAAACAAGGATTCTATCCATTCAATATGTTTACAATTTGAAAGGGTTAGTGTACTATTTAAAGGTATGCATGAAACGTTTTTGATGTATAAAATGAATTTCTAAACTCGGAGGGAATTAAATGACTGCAACATTTGAAAAAAAAGGCACGAATGATGGTGTTTTAAAATTTACGATTGCGCAAGACGAAATCCAAAAAGGATTAACAACTGCGTTTAATAAAGTGAAAAAAAGCTTGAACGTACCTGGATTCCGTAAAGGGAAAGTTTCTCGTCAAGTATTCAACCGTATGTACGGTGAAGAAGCTTTATATGAAGATGCATTGAATGCTGTATTACCAGAAGCTTATGAAGCTGCTGTCAAAGAAGCTGGCATCGATCCTGTTTCTCAACCAAAAATCGATGTTGAAAGCATGGAAAAAGGTCAAGACTGGGTAATCACTGCTGAAGTAACAGTGAAACCAGAAGTAAAATTAGGACAATATAAAGATCTAGTTGTTGAAAAACAAGACCGTGAAGTAACAGATGCAGACGTGGATGCACGTATCAAACGTGAACAAGAAGCACAAGCTGAATTAGTTATCAAAGAAGATGCTGCAGCTGAAAATGGCGATACAGTAGTAATCGACTTCGAAGGCTTTGTAGATGGCGAAGCGTTTGATGGCGGAAAAGGCGAAAATTACTCACTTGAATTAGGTTCAGGCTCATTCATTCCAGGTTTTGAAGATCAATTAGTTGGTCATAAATCAGGTGAAAGTCTAGATGTAAATGTAACTTTCCCAGAAGATTATCAAGCAGAAGATCTTGCTGGAAAAGAAGCAGTCTTCAAAGTGACAATCCATGAAGTAAAAGCAAAAGAAGTGCCTGAATTAGATGACGAATTCGCAAAAGATGTTGATGACGAAGTATCAACATTAGACGAATTGAAAGAAAAATATCGCAAAGAATTAGTAGAAACAAAAGAAAAAGCAGCGGACGATGCAAAAGATGAAGCAGCGATCCGTATGGCTGTTGAAAACGCAGAAATCGTTGAATTGCCACACGTGATGGTTCATGATGAAGTACATCGTTCAATGGACGAATTCTTGAACAACATGCAACGTCAAGGTATCTCTCCTGAAATGTACTATCAATTAACTGGTTCTACAGAAGAAGACTTGCATAAACAATTCGAAGGTGAAGCAGAAATGCGCACAAGAACAAATCTTGTGATCGAAGCAATTGCAGCTGCTGAAAATCTTCAAGCAACAGAAGAAGAAATCAATGCAGAAATCCAAGAATTATCAGAAACATACAACATGCCAATCGAACAAATCAAACGCGTGTTGACAGAAGATATGCTGGAACATGATGTGACAATGAAAAAAGCAATCGAATTGATCACAGGTACAGCGACAGAAGCGAAAGAATAGAAATCAAGTAATAAATCATTTCTGAAGAAGCTACTTCTAGAAAATTGTTTATTCGAAATAAGGGACTGTGACACGATTTTGTCACAGTTCCTTATTTTTTGTTAAGAGTAAAAAATGCAAAGGTATAGGTCAGTTGATCCTTTGTTAAACACTTTTTCTTTTTACTAAACTATGTTATGATAGTAAAAGACTGTAAAGTCTTTGATAGTTTCTTGCATACTTTTTGCAAGTTAAGGGGTGAAGACCATGTATGACAATCCAAGTAGCAATGAGACCGTACGTTGTTCTTTTTGCGGGAAAACCCAAGAAGAAGTGAAAAAGATCGTAGCTGGTCCAGGGGTCTACATCTGTAATGAATGTATCGACCTATGTAAAGAAATCATTGATGAAGAATTTTATGAAGAAGCTGTACGCGAATTCACTGAAGTCCCTAAACCACTAGAAATTCTTGAAGTATTGAATAACTACGTGATTGGACAAGATCGCGCAAAACGCTCGTTAGCTGTTGCCGTATACAATCACTATAAACGTGTCAATCAGCAAGCACAAGAAAACACAGATGATGTTGAACTGCAAAAAAGCAATATCTGCTTGATCGGACCTACAGGGTCTGGTAAAACATTTTTAGCACAAACATTAGCAAAAACATTGAATGTACCTTTTGCAATCGCAGATGCGACAAGTTTGACAGAAGCTGGTTATGTGGGGGAAGATGTAGAAAACATTTTGCTTAAATTGCTTCAATCTGCTGATTACAATGTGGAACGTGCAGAAAAAGGGATCATCTATATTGATGAGATCGATAAAATTGCGCGTAAAAGCGAAAATGTATCTATTACTCGTGACGTTTCCGGCGAAGGTGTCCAACAAGCCTTGCTGAAAATTCTAGAAGGAACTGTTGCAAGCGTGCCACCTCAGGGAGGACGTAAACATCCACATCAAGAATTTATTCAGATTGATACGACGAACATATTGTTCATCGTAGGTGGTGCATTTGATGGCATCGAAACGATTGTGAAGAATCGTATGGGCGAAAAGACGATTGGATTTGGTACACAAAACCAAAAACTTTCTGAAGACGAAAGTGTCATGCAGCATATCATTCCTGAAGATTTACTAAAATTCGGATTGATCCCTGAGTTTATCGGACGATTACCTGTTATGGCAGCTTTAGAGAAATTGACAACAGATGATCTGGTACGGATCTTGACTGAGCCGAAAAATGCGCTAGTCAAACAATATCAAAAACTTCTTTCTCTAGATAATACCGAACTTGAATTCGAACCTGAAGCGTTGAGAGCCATTGCGAAAAAAGCAATCGAACGCAATACCGGTGCTCGAGGACTTCGTTCCATCATTGAAGAAATCATGATGGATGTAATGTTTGATATCCCTTCAAATGAAAACATCGAAAAAGTGATTATCACAAAAGAAGCAGCTGAATTGTCTGGTGAGCCAACAGTAATCTATAAAGATTCAGAGAAAAAAGCGGGTTGATGAAAAGAGGCTGCCGTAAAAGTCATTTTGGCTTTTGCGACAGCCGCTTGCTTTATTCATCACCTTGTTAAGGAGAGAGACCATGAAAGTCCATCAAGCTGAAATTATCATAAGTGCAGTGGCACCAAAACAATATCCAGATACACAATTGCCAGAAATAGCTCTGGCAGGACGATCAAATGTAGGGAAATCTTCTTTTATCAACACATTGATTGATCGCAAGAATTTAGCCCGTACTTCCGGTAAGCCAGGAAAGACCCAGACATTGAATTTTTATTTGATCGAGAACGCATTACATTTTGTCGATGTTCCGGGATATGGGTATGCAAAAGTATCCAAAACTGAGCGAGCAAAATGGGGAAAGATGATCGAGACATATTTAACGACTAGAGACCAGCTACGTGCGGTCGTTTCTTTAGTAGATTTGCGTCATAAGCCTTCTCAAGAAGATATCCAGATGTATCAATTTTTGAAGTATTATGATATCCCTGTAATTGTTGTTGCCACTAAGGCAGATAAGATCCCTCGTGGTAAATGGAACAAGCATGAGAGCGAAATCAAAAAAGCGTTGGATTTTGATCGCAATGACACGTTTATTCTCTTTTCTTCCGTTACAAAACAGGGAAAAGAAGAAGCGTGGGCAGCAATCGAACAAGCAATTGAATCATAAAAAGAATAAAAAAGACTTACCAGTCAAACTCTTTCATAAAAGTTTGGCTGGTAAGTCTTTTTTTGAGCTTAACTTACTTTTGTTTCTTGTCTTTTTTCTTTTCATTTTGTGGCTGTGGTTTTAGAAATCGATCGATCTCTTCTTTTGGTGCAACTGTTTTTTCCGGATCGACAGCAAATGATTCGAAAAGTTTATCTAAATTATCTGTACGTTCAAATTTCAACCCCATTGTAAACACCTCTTTGTTTCTTTTTACTTAGTCTATCATGTAATCGTCCAAATTGGTTTCTAAGACATAAAGTTTTAGTTTTTCTTTATCATTGGTTATAATTAAATTATAAAAATATTTGAAAGAGGTGAGAAAATGATTGGTGAAGATAAATTATTGATGACTATCCAGCTCACAGACTTAAATGAAGAAGAAAAAAAACAGGAAATAAGCGATTGGGCTATTTTGACACGTCTGTTGATCCAGCCAACATTTATCCGCTCTTTCACACAACAAGCGGATCCGTATGATCTTCGAAAGCTTCAAGAAAAAATAATGCTAGCATCGGTAAGAGACGAAAGTTGGTTAGTTGTAGGAAATGACGAGAACGAATGTAGTTTTCGCTTGGAAGATAATAAATTGTTGATAAAAAATGTATTGTCTATCTCTGTTTTCAAAGAAAAGCAATTTTTGATTCGAGACTTCATTCAGAAAAAAATGATTGCTCATGGGGTGTTCGCCTATATGCGAGCTTATAGCGAGTTTATCTATCACAATACAAAACAGATCTCTCAACGGCTATTGTTTGAGAAAAAGGATGAAATCGAACATTTACCTAAAATGAAACAACAAAACGGGGAAGTAGTAGTCGATTGCAACCAATTTCCAGGATACGATCTTTTTTACCAAGGTTTATGTTTCACTTCGTGTTGGGAAATGTATTATAGTCGCTATTATCATCAAATCATCCCTAAACCGATTTTTCTCGACATCCAACAAGTAGAAAAAGTGAAGGAATTAGAAAACGAAGTCATATGTATCCAGCTTTATCGAGACCCCTTTAACTGGCAAAAGCCAAACAATCAAATGTTTCAATCCTATTTTAGGGACCAGCTTGGGTTTGATCATCTTGCTTGGGACAATGGTGTCGGTTTATTGAAACCGCCATTCGTTGAATACATTTACACTGACCATACGATCCAATCTGTCCAGTATCAGAATGCACAAATGCAACCTGTTCCTAAAAAGAATGCTTCATTTTTTGTAACAAAAAGTTATGATATTCAACAAGAAGATTATAAAGAAAGGCGTGTTCGCGGAACACTAAATGCTCAGGCGTATTTTCCTTGGGTTGACGAGAATCGCTCGCGCATGATGTGCTATAAAGTTATCGATCCGACTGTTGCTTTGGATAATGGAATCGAAGCTTATTGTTATTATATTAGGGAATATCTAGAAGTAGAGGTAACAGATGAAAAATATCAAGAGTATCTTTTATCCTTAAGAATCTATGTTCCTTCAGAATCCCTGTCAGAATTACCGTTAAAGGAAGTCAAACATAGACTCTCTGATGTTACCTTCAAACGAATAAAGAAAAAGCGGCGAAGTATCCAATTCGATGTCAAGAAAGGTGAGCAGCATCTGCGTGTGCAATTTTTAGATTACCGAGAATTAGAACAATTGATTACTTTAAAAAAAATATGAGGTGAAGAAAATGGATAAACAACTCTATTATCGAATAATGGTTCCGGCATCATTATTATCCGTCTGTCTCTTTTTTGTTCCTAATTTTCCTATTCGATCAGTCATCGGTTTTTTGGTCATGTTTGGCGGGATGGGACTTTATTATTATCTTCTTCATAAGGAAAGAAAACCTGCTTCTGTTTATATGAAAAAAACAAGAAGCGAAAATAAAAAACGATAAAACGGTTTGATGATAGACAAAAAAATAAAAAACCAGTCTTTTTGACTGGTTTTTTATTTTTTTTGACTGATTTATAATTTTTATGAACGTTTTTGACTGATTTATATTGCGAGTAGAAAAAAAATATGCTATTATTTGTATTGAGGTGATCGTGAAAATGCTTACAGAGGAACGCAGACAAAAAATCCTAGACTTGCTTGAACAGCAGAAAATCGTGAAATCACAAGATCTTGTAAACCTTTTGAATGCTTCTGAATCAACGATAAGACGTGATTTACAAGAGCTGGAGAATAGTGGGTTTCTAGAAAGAGTTCATGGCGGAGCTAAGAAAGAGCAATTATTGAATTTTGAGCAGAATATGAGTGAAAAATCACTCAAAAACGTTCACGAAAAACAGCAAATCGCCAAATCGGCAGCTGAAACCATTAATGACGAAGATGTCATTTATTTAGACGCTGGCTCTACTACGTTAGAAATGATTCCTTTTCTGCAAGGAAAACAGATCACAGTAGTGACAAATTCCGTTCAACATGCGGCAAATTTAGTTGATTTGGAGCTTGCTACCATTATTTTAGGTGGAACGATAAAGCTGGCAACTAATGCTGTTTTAGGATCTAATGCGATAGAACAACTAAAAAATTTTTATTTTAATAAAGCATTTATGGGAATGAACGGTGCCCATCTTGAACAAGGATTCACGACTCCGGATCCAGAAGAGGCAGCTGTTAAACGTTTAGCCATGAAAAATTCCGAAGAGACATTTGTATTGATTGATCATACCAAATTCAACCAGTTGTCGTTCACCTCTGTTGCACCTTTGGAAGCAGCCACGATCATAACCGAGCGTTGTCCATTAGAATTCGTTAATGAATTCCGTGAAAAGACAACAATTAAGGAGGCAATACAATGATTTACACAGTAACACTTAATCCATCAATTGATTATATCGTACGCGTAGATGGGTTAAAACTAGGCGATTTGAACCGAATGAAGGAAGACTTCAAGTTACCTGGAGGAAAAGGGATCAATGTTTCCCGTATTTTGAAACGGATCGATTCTCAATCTACAGCACTAGGGTTTTTAGGAGGGTTCACTGGCGAATTTATTTCGAAGTGGCTTGAAAAAGAACAAATCCAGTCTTTGTTCACAACCGTAAAAGAAGATACAAGAATCAATATCAAACTAAAATCAGATACTGAAACTGAAATTAACGGTTTGGGCCCATCTATTTCAGATGAAGAAATCGATGAGTTGAAGCAAGCATTAGGAACGGTAGGACAAGGAGATATCGTCGTATTGTCAGGAAGCGCGCCGGCTAGCCTGCGAAAAGGATTTTATCAAGAACTGATTGATATCATTCGAGAAAAAGGTGCAGATTTCGTGATTGATACAACAGGTGATGACCTAAAAAATGCACTTGTTAAGAAACCATTGTTGATCAAACCAAACAATCACGAATTAGCTGAGCTTTACAATACAACCTTTCAATCTGTAGAAGAAATCATTCCGTATGGTAAAAAATTGCTAGCTGAAGGGGCACAGAATGTGCTGATCTCAATGGCTGGAGACGGTGCTTTGCTCTTCACGGAACAAGGAACTTATAAAACGAATGTATTAGTTCGCCCATTGAAAAATTCAGTAGGTGCAGGGGATTCAATGATTGCCGGCTTTATTGGGGCTTACAGCCGTACGAAAGATCCAATCGAAGCCTTTAAATGGGGAGTTGCTTGCGGAAGCGCAACAGCTTTTTCTGATGACTTGGCAGCTCGCGAATTGATTGATGAGTTGCTGCCAGAAGTTGAAATCACAAAAATTGATTAGTTTCAAGGAGGATAATCATGAATATCAAGGATTTAATGGTCAAAGAAGCGATGATCATGGATTTGCAAGCGACTGATAAAAAAGGCGCAATCGATGAAATGGTCCAAAAAATGTTTGATGCCGGCCGGATTTCCGATATCGACACATATAAAGAAGGAATTCTAGCCCGTGAAGCACAAACTTCTACAGGTCTTGGTGATGGAATCGCCATGCCTCACGCGAAAAATAGTGCAGTTAAAGAAGCAACAGTTTTATTCGCAAAAAGCCAAAAAGGAGTAGATTATGAAGCCTTAGATGGACAGCCAACTTATCTGTTTTTCATGATCGCAGCTCCAGAAGGCGCAAACGACACACATTTGCAAGCATTAGCAGCACTATCTCGATTGCTGATTGATGCAGATTTCGTAGGAAAATTAAAAGAAGCAAATACACCAGAAGAAGTCCAAGACTTGTTCCAAACAGCTGAAGAGCAAAAAGAAGCAGAAGAAAAAGCAGAACAAGAAACACAAGCTGCAGAAGCTTCTGCTCATCCAGAAAGAAAATTCGTTGTTGCCGTTACAGCTTGTCCAACAGGGATCGCTCACACTTACATGGCAGAAGATGCTTTGAAGAAAAGAGCGAAAGAAATGGGTGTGGAGATCAAAGTCGAAACGAACGGTTCAGAAGGAATCAAAAACCGATTGACTGCTGAAGACATCGCCCGTGCAGAAGGTGTAATCGTTGCAGCAGACAAAAAAGTAGAGATGAATCGCTTTGACGGAAAAGAACTGATCAATCGTCCTGTCAGTGATGGTATCCGTAAACCAGAAGAGTTGATCAATCTAGCCCTTAGTGGTACTGCACCAGTATTCCATGGTGATGGAAAAGAAAGCAGTTCAGAAGAAGGAAATGCGGATGGTACTATCGGACAAAGAATCTACAAAGATTTGATGAACGGCGTATCACACATGTTACCTTTCGTTATTGGTGGAGGAATCGCTATTGCGCTTTCTTTCATGATCGACCAATTTATTGGCGTGCCACATGATCAATTATCAAATCTAGGGAATTACAATCAAGCTGCTAGCTGGTTCAACCAAATCGGACAAGCTGCATTTGGTTTCATGCTGCCGGTATTAGCAGGATTTATTGCTTCAAGTATCGGTGACCGCCCTGGTTTGATCGTTGGATTTGCTGCTGGTGCATTAGCT